>NZ_JBHTVC010000026.1:6921-58714 GCF_042793275.1 Isoptericola sp. NPDC056578 | reverse complement strand
GCACCTGGTGCGGGCCGCCCTTCGAACTACCTCGGCGAGTCTCGAGCTACCTCGGCGTCGGGGTCTCGAGGTCGAAGCCGGGGTCGACGTCGACGATCTCCAGCAGCTCGCCGATGCGGGTGACCTCGAGGAGGAACCGGACGGTGGGCGGCGCGCGCAGCACCCGGACGCGGTGCGGGCTGCGCGACGCGAGGCGTGCGAGGAACGCCACACCCGAGGAATCCATGAAGGTGACGTGGTGGGCGTCGATCTCGACGGGGAGGCCGGAGCCCTCGGCGTCGGAGATGGCCTCGCCCAGCTCGGCTCCGATGTCGGCGTCGATCTCGCCGGACAGCACGACACGGGCGCGGGACGCACCCACGATGACGTGCACGCTCGCGGGGTCTCCCAGCTCAGGCACCGCGTCTGCCTCCTTCACGTCTGCACGCCGCAGGTCACGTGGGGTCGTGTTCGATCCGTCGTGCACGGTGCTCCTTCCACGCGCCGGGGCGTTCACCTCGAGTCTCGGCGGACACCAATCTACGGTTGAATGACCAGCAAGAACACCAACCAGGGCGGGGAATCTCGGCAGTGGAGGCATTATGACCGAATCATCCGGTCCTGTGCCGCCCCTCCCGGAGGGATTCCTCGACGCTGCCATCGCGGCTGCCGTCATCCCGGCGTTCGTCACCGGTGCCTGGGAGGCCGGGATGCCGGTCCTGTGGATCAACGACGCCTTCGCGCGGGAGTCCGGGATCGGCGTCAACGACCTCGCCGTGCTCGGCAAGCACCCCCTGCTGGAGCTCGTGGACGACGACGCCGAGCGCGAGCGCAGCCAGGGCGACCTGCGCGCCGGGCGTCCCACGACGCGGATGGTCAGCGGCCGGCTGCTCGACAGCCGCGCCACGTGGTGGCAGGTGACGATGTCCCCCGTGCCGGACGCCGACGGGGTGGTGCGGCGCTGGCTCGGCACCGCCACCGACGTGTCGACGCACGTGGAGCGTCAGGCCGCCCAGCTCGCCTCGCTCGAGGTGGAGCGCCGCGAGCGGGCCGACCTCGACCTCATCGCGCAGACCACGGAGCTGCTGGGCGACCTGGAGTACCCCTACGCGCTGCGCGACATCGCCGACCTGCTGCGCGCGCTCGTGCCCTGGGCCGGCTTCTACGTGAACGACGACGGGCTCGTCTTCGCTGACGGCGTCGACGTCGCGTCGCCGCCGAGCGGCCGCGGCCGACGGCACGCGCGGTACGTGCCCGAGCTGCCCGACGACGTCTCCGGGGAGCGGCCGGACCCGCCCACCGATGGCGGTGCCGCCCGCGAGCCGGTCCGGGACGAGGTGCAGGACCTGCTCGAGGGCGTCGTCGAGGGGCCCGTGATGCTCCGCCTGGGCGCGGGCTTCCCGGCGCACTCCGCGTCGGGGTGGCTGCGCCGCGACCTGCTGCGGCGTGTCGTGGAGGAGACCGGGGCGCTGCCGCGCGCGGTCGTCGTGCACGCGGTGGCGGGGCGCCGCCGCGTGCTGGGGCTGCTGGCGACGTGGCACGGCGTGGGGGTGGCGCCCGACGGCACCGTCACCGAGGAGGTCCGGCCCGGTCCGGGCGAGCCGCAGCACGTGCACACCGTGATCGAGGTGGTGGCGCGCCGGGCCGGCACCGCCATCGACAACGCGCGCCTGTACGCGCGCGAGCACCGGCTCGCCGAGGCGCTGCAGCGCGCGATGCTGCCCGAGCAGGCCGACGTGTCCGGGCTCGACGTGTGGACCTACTACGCGCCCAACGCCGAGCACGCCCAGGTGGGTGGCGACTGGTACGACGTGCTGCAGATCAACGAGGGCACCGTCGGGCTCGTGGTCGGCGACGTCGTCGGGCACGACGTCGAGGCCGCGGCGGCGATGGGGCAGCTGCGGTCCGTGGTGCGCTCGTACGCGTTCGAGCTCGCCACGCCGGGGATCGTCGTCGACCGGGTGGACCAGCTCGTCACGGGGATGCGCATCCCGCGGTCGGCGTCGATGGTCTACGCCACCCTCAAGCACCAGCAGGACGGCGACGTCTGGACCGTGCAGTACACGCGCGCCGGCCACCTGCCGCCTCTGCTGCTGCGCGACGGCACGGTCACCCAGCTCGCGGGCGGGGCCGGCTCCCTGGTGGGCTTCGGGTCGAAGCCCCGCACCACCGGGCAGGCCGAGCTGCGGCGCGGCGACGTGCTCCTCTTCTACACGGACGGCCTCATCGAGCGCCGGGACCGGTCGCTCAAGGTCGGTCTCGACGCGCTCGTCGAGACGTCGGGGCGCATCACCGCCCGCGACGCCGCGGGGGTGGGGGAGGAGCTGCTCTCGCGCCTCGCCGACGCTCCCGAGGACGACGTCGCGCTCGTCGTCGTGCGCGTGCCCGACCCGGTGGCCGACGCGCAGGTCCAGCCGCTCAGCCCGCGCTCGCGGCGGTGGCTGCTGCCCAGCGAGCCCGCGTCCATCGGCCGGGCCCGGCACGCCGTGCTGCGCACCTGCCAGGCGTGGGGGCTGCCGGAGTCGGCGTCGGCCGAGCTCGTCGTCTCCGAGCTGGTCGCCAACGGCGTGCTGCACGGCTGGGGCAACATCGCGCTGCGCCTCTTCGACACCGGCGACGGGCTGCGCATCGAGGTCGAGGACTCCAACCCCGCGCCGCCCGTCACGACCGACGGCCACCCCAACCGCGTCGGCGGCTTCGGGATGCAGATCGTCGAGCGGCTCGCCGACTGGGGCTGGCGGCCCGCCGGATCCGGCAAGCTCGTGTGGGCCAAGCTGCACGCGACCGCCGTCGGCTGACCACGTCCGGAAGCCCCGGCGAGCTCACCCGACAAGCTCACCCGACGAGGGCGCGGACCTCCTCGGGCGAGGTGCCGGAGTCGCGCAGGAACTGCGCGCAGCGCTCCGCCTCGTCGGACTCGCCGATCTGCGCGGCCGCCTCGGACAGCGCGGCGAGCGCGCGCAGGAACCCCTGGTTGGGCTCGTGGTCGGCGGGGATCGGGCCCTGGCCGCGCCAGCCGGCGCGACGCAGGGCGTCGAGGCCGCGGTGGTAGCCGGTGCGCGCGTACGCGTACGCCGTCACGGACCGGGCGGCGGTGGGCGCGTCGCCCGCGGCGTCGAGCGTGGCCTCGGCCAGCACCGCCCAGGCGAGCGACGACGCGGGGTGGTCGGCGGCGAGCCGGGCCGGGTCCTCCCCGGCGTCGAGGCCGTCGCGCACCTGGGGGTGCTCGTCGGGCAGGAGGGTCGGGGGCGGGCCGGCGAGCAGGTCACGCGCGGAGGAGGTCATGAGCCCCATTCTGGCCCGGCCGCGGCCCGGTTCACAGATCGGCGCCTCGGGCGTCGCGCGCGGCCGGTCGCGGGTACGCTCGCTCCATGATCGAGATCGCGACGTCTTCGACGACGACGACGCTCGTGATCGCCGGTGACCTCGACCTCGCGGAGCGCGACCAGTTCCCGGAGATCGCCACCCGCGTGGTCGGGCTGCGGCGGCAGCTGCTGGTGATCGACATGTGCCGCGTCACGTTCATGGACTCGACCGGGGCCGCGTTCCTCATCTCCCTCGCCGACGCCGGGCGCAAGCGTGGCGGCGCCACGGTGCTGCGCGGCGCGGACGAGCGCGACCTGTTCGTGCTGGAGGTGTGCGGGGCCCTCGACCTGTTCCGCATCGACCGCGACCACCGCTGCGAGTCGGCTCCCGCGCCGTCGACCCCCGCGACGCATCACCCCGCGGGCTGAGCGCGCCGGACCGACGGGCAGGTCACGGGCGGGTAAACTCGGGCGCGGCCCGGACCAGGAGGCCCGCCTCCTCAGGTGACGTGGGTGAACACGCCGGGCCTCGTCGACGCGAGGAGATTTCATGCCAGCCGTGGTGCTCGTCGGTGCCCAGTGGGGCGATGAGGGCAAGGGGAAGGCCACGGACCTGCTCGGGTCCCGGGTCGACTACGTCGTGAAGTTCAACGGCGGCAACAACGCGGGTCACACCGTCGTCATCGGCGACGAGAAGTACGCGCTGCACCTGCTGCCCTCCGGCATCCTGTCGCCCGGCGTCGTCCCCGTCATCGGCAACGGCGTGGTCGTCGACATCGACGTGCTGTTCGAGGAGCTCGACGACCTGATCGCGCGGGGCGTGGACGTCTCCCGCCTGCTGGTCTCGAGCCAGGCGCACGTCATCGCCGGCTACCACCGCACGCTCGACAAGGTCACCGAGCGCTTCCTCGGCAAGCGCCGCATCGGGACCACGGGCCGCGGCATCGGGCCGGCGTACGCCGACAAGATCAACCGCGTCGGCATCCGCATCGCCGACCTGTTCGACCCCAAGATCCTGCGGGAGAAGGTCGAGGGCTCCCTCGACCAGAAGAACCACCTGCTGGTGAAGGTCTACAACCGCCGTGCCGTCGACATCGACGAGACGGTCGACGAGCTGCTCGCGCACGCCGAGCGCCTGCGCCCGATGGTCGCGAACACGCCGCTCGTGCTCAACGAGGCGCTCGACCAGGGCAAGAACGTGCTGTTCGAGGCCGGCCAGGCCACCATGCTCGACATCGACCACGGCACGTACCCGTTCGTCACGTCGTCGAGCGCCACGGCCGGCGGCGCGGTGACCGGCTCCGGCATCGGGCCCACCCGGGTCGACTCCGTCATCGGCGTCATCAAGGCGTACACGACGCGGGTCGGCGAGGGCCCGTTCCCCACCGAGCTGTTCGACGACATGGGCGAGTACCTGCTCAAGACGGGCGGCGAGTACGGCGTCACGACCGGCCGTGCGCGCCGCTGCGGCTGGTACGACTCCGTCATCGCGCGCTACGCGTCGCGCATCAACGGCCTCACGGACCTCGTGGTGACCAAGCTGGACGTGCTCACGGGCCTGGAGAAGGTGCCGGTCTGCGTGGCCTACGACGTGGACGGCACCCGGTACGACGAGATGCCCGACGACCAGTCGGCGTTCCACCACGCGAAGCCGATCTACGAGGAGATGCCGGGCTGGTGGGAGGACATCTCCGGTGCCCGCACCATCGAGGACCTGCCCGCCAACGCGCAGGCGTACCTCGCGCGCCTGGAGGAGCTGTCCGGCTGCCGCATCTCCGCGGTGGGCGTCGGCCCGCGGCGCGACGAGATCATCCCGGTGCACGACCTGATCCACGCGCGGGCATGACGGCGACGGGCCAGGTCGTCGACGCGCTCGCCCCCACGGGGGTGCTGCGTGCGGTGGTCAACCTCGGCAACCCGGTGCTCGCGCAGGGCACCCGGCACGACCCGTCCGGGGTGACCGTCGACCTCGCCCGCGAGCTGGCCCGGCGCCTCGGTGTCGAGGGCGTGCTGGAGTGCGTCGACGCCGCGCGGCACTCGTTCGCGGCGGTGGCCGACGGCCGGGCCGACGTCGGCTTCCTCGCCGTGGAGCCGGAGCGGGCCGCGCAGGTCGCGTTCACCGCGCCGTACGTGCTGATCGAGGGCGTCTTCGCCGTTCCCGAGGGCTCGCCCGTCCGCACGGCCGACGACGTCGACCGGCCGGGCGTGCGCGTCGGGGTGAAGGAGGGCTCCGCGTACGACCTGTTCCTCAGCCGCACCCTGACCCGGGCCGAGGTGGTGCGCGGCGCCGACGGCACGGTCGCGTTCGAGGAGCACGGCCTGGAGGTGGCGGCCGGCATCCGGCAGCCGCTGACCCGGTACGTCGCCGAGCACCCCGGGCTGCGCGTCGTCGAGCCGCGGTTCACCGAGATCCGGCAGGCGGTCGCCACCGGTCGCGACCGCGACCCCGTCGCCGTGGCCTGGCTGCGCGACGCCGTCGCCGAGCTCACGGCCGACGGCTTCGTGGCGGAGGCGCTCGCCCGGTCGGGGCAGGACGCCACCGTGCCCGGGGGAACAACGGCCTGACCTGGCGGGTTGTCCCGGCATGACGACGACGGGGACGACCGAGACGGACGACCAGCGGGCCCTGCTCGCCCTGGTGGCGGAGGGCAACAAGGGGGTCCTCACGACCCTGCGGAGGGCCGGCCGGCCCCAGCTGTCCAACGTGCTCTACGCGTGGGACGAGGAGACGCGGACGGCGCGCGTGTCCGTGACCGCGGACCGCGCCAAGACCCGCAACGCGGCGCGCGACCCCCGCGTGTCGCTGCACGTGAGCGCCCCGGACTTCTGGAGCTACGCCGTCCTCGACGGCACGGCGGAGCTGAGCGACGTGGCGACCGACGCCCACGACGCCGCCGCCGACGAGCTCGTCGAGACCTTCCGCGTCGCGGCCCGGCAGGAGCACCCCGACTGGGAGGAGTTCCGGCGGGCGATGGTGGCCGACCGGCGCCAGGTGCTGCGCCTGCGCGTCGACCGCGTCTACGGGATGGCCCGCCTGCCGCAGCCGTGACCGGCCCGCCGCGCCCCCCGGGTGCGGCACGCGGGAGCACGGTGCCCGCGGACGCCGGGGCCCGCACGCCGCGGGGGTCGTTAGCATGGTCGCCCGTGAAGATCCTCGTCGTCGGGACCGGTGCCCGCGAGCACGCCATCGTCCACGCCCTCGCGTCCGAGGCCGCCGAGGGCGCGCAGCCGGCGCACGAGCTGCACGCCGCCCCCGGCAACCCGGGCATGGCCGCGCAGGCCGACCTCCACCCGGTGGACGCGAACGACGGCCGTGCCGTCGCCGCCCTCGCCCGCACGCTCGGCGTCGACCTGGTCGTCGTCGGGCCCGAGGCACCCCTGGTGGCAGGGGTCGCCGACGCCGTCCGGGAGGCCGGGATCCCCGTCTTCGGGCCGTCGGCCGAGGCCGCCCGGCTCGAGGGGTCGAAGGCGTTCGCGAAGGACGTCATGGCCGCCGCGGCCGTCCCGACGGCGATGGCCCACGTGTGCACCACGGTGGAGCAGGTCGCCGACGCGCTCGACGCCTTCGGCGCCCCCTACGTCGTCAAGGACGACGGTCTCGCCGCCGGCAAGGGCGTCGTCGTGACCTCCGACCGCGACGCCGCCCTCGCGCACGCCCGCGAGGCGCTCGACGCGCGCGGCGACGAGGGCCGCGTGGTGATCGAGGAGTACCTCGACGGGCCCGAGGTGTCGCTGTTCTGCCTGTGCGACGGCGCCAGCGTGGTGCCGATGGTGCCCGCGCAGGACTTCAAGCGCGTCGGCGACGACGACGCCGGTCCGAACACCGGTGGCATGGGCGCGTACACGCCGCTCGACTGGGCGCCGTCCGGCCTGGTCGCCGAGGTGGTGGACCGCATCGCGCAGCCCACCGTGGACGAGATGGCCCGCCGCGGCACCCCGTTCTCCGGCGTCCTCTACGTGGGGCTGGCGCTGACCAGCCGCGGCACGCGCGTCGTGGAGTTCAACGCCCGCTTCGGCGACCCGGAGATCCAGGCCGTCCTCGCGCGCCTGCGCACCCCGCTGTCCGGCGTGCTGCTCGCCGCCGCCACCGGCCGCCTCGACGGCATCGAGCCGCTGCGCTGGTCGGACGACGCCGTGGTCAACGTCGTCGTCGCCTCCCAGGGCTACCCCGAGTCGCCGCGCAAGGGCGACCCGATCACCGGCATCGCCGACGCCGAGGCGCTGGACGACGTGCACGTGCTGCACGCCGGCACCGCCGTCGTCGACGGCGCGCTGGTGTCCGCCGGCGGGCGCGTGCTGTCCGTCGTCGGCCGTGGCGCGGACCTCGCCGCCGCACGGGCGGCGTCCTACGCCGGGGTCGAGAAGATCGCGCTGGACGGCTCCCACCACCGCAGCGACATCGCGCTCAAGGCCGAGCGGGGCGAGGTCGCCGTCCCCTGACGCTGGTCTGTTCGGCAGGAGGTCGATCTCTTCGGCACCGACCCGTGCCGAAGAGATCGACCTCATGCCGAACAGATCGGACGGGTGTGGTGGGTCAGCCGGTCAGCCGACGAGCAGCTCGTCCCGCACGTCGCGCACCTCGCGAGCGCTGAGGCCGAGGCCCTGGCGGAGGTACCGGTCGAACGAGCGGTACTCGTCGTGCACCTCGTCGAACCCGGCGGCCAGGTACTCCGGCCGCACGTCGAGCAGCGGCCGGTAGATCGCGGCCTGCTCGGCTGGCATCGATGCGAGCGCGGCGGCGTTCGCCTCGGCGCGGTAGTCGTTGCTCAGCAGGTAGTCGTCCTCGACGACGTCGCGCGGCACGCCCGCCGTGGTGAGCAGGGCGGCCGCTGCCCAGCCCGTGCGGTCCTTGCCCGCGGTGCAGTGGAACAGCACCGCGCCGTCGTCCGCGACCGCGTCGAACAACGTCGCGTACGCGGCCCGGCCCGTGTCGCTCGAGACCATGGAGCGCTCCCCGTCGACCATCAGCTGCGCGGCCGCGGCCGGTGACGACAGGTCCGGGATCGTCGCGGTGCCGCCGCCGAGCACGTCAGCCACCTCGTACCGGGCGCCGTCGGGCACGCGGTCGGGTGCGGTGGCGCGCTCCGACCTCGTGCGCAGGTCGACGACGGTGCGCACGTCGAGCCCCTCGAGGGTGTCGAGGTCCGCCTCGCTCAGCCGGTCGAGGGCGTCGGACCGGTAGGCCTCGCCCATGGCGACCCAGTCGCCGTCGGTGGTGCGGTAGCCGCCCAGGTCGCGGAGGTTCACCGTGCCGTCGAGCCGCACCAGGCGGTCGGCGATCGTCAGGCCCGCGCCGCGGTCGGGGACGAGCCGGAACCAGCGGCGGTCGGCGTCGGACAGGTCGGTGACCGTCACCGTCCCGGAGGACCCGCCGCGCGCCACGACGTGGCGCGTGTCGATGCGGTCCCGGTCGGTGCCCGCGTAGAGGCGCACGTCGCCGGCTCCGCGCGGCGCCGACCAGGTGACGGTGAACGAACCGTCGTCGTGGGTCGTCACCGTCGCCGCGGTGAAGGGGATGTGCCCCGTGGCGGCGCCGTGCTGGGGGGCGGACGGGTGTCCGGCCGCCGCGTGGGGCGGGCGCGGGGCCGCGACGGACGCGGCGGCGGGAGCGGCGACGAGGGCCGCGACGAGCAGGGCGGCGGTGTGCCGGGTGCGGAGTCTCATGGGCTGCACGGTGGACGCCGCCGGCGAACGGGCGGTGAACGGACGGGGCTGTCCGGTAGGGGACCCGATGAACTCCGCGCGGCGGGACCGCGGACGCGTGCGGCCCGGCCCGACGCCGGATGCGAGACTGAGCATCGTGACCGAGACGCACGATGTCGACCAGCCCGGTGCCGACCAGAACGACGCCTTCGCCGGGGGACCGCTCGACCTGCCGGGGTGGCGCCACGTCTACTCCGGCAAGGTGCGCGACCTGTACGCGCCGGACCTGCCCGCCCTGGGCGGCGTGCACCCGCTGGGCGACGTCGTCCTCGTGGTCGCCTCGGACCGCCTCTCGGCGCACGACCACGTGCTCACGCCCGGCATCCCCGACAAGGGCGTGGTGCTCACCCAGCTGAGCCTGTGGTGGTTCGAGCAGCTCGCCGACGTGGTGGACAACCACGTCGTGTCCACCGAGGCGAGCGCCGAGCCGGGCGACGGCCTGGTGCCCGACGTCGTCGCGGGCCGCGCGATGATCTGCCGCCGGCTGGAGATGTTCCCCGTCGAGTGCGTGGCCCGCGGCTACCTCACCGGCTCCGGCCTGGCCGAGTACCGTGCGTCCGGCGAGGTCACGGGCATCCCGCTGCCGGCCGGCCTGGTCGACGGGTCGCGCCTGCCGGAGCCGATCTTCACCCCCGCGACGAAGGCCGAGGTGGGGGAGCACGACGAGAACGTGCCGTTCGAGGAGGTGGCGCGCCGGATCGGCGACGACGCCGCCACGCGCCTGCGGGACCTCACCCTCGCCGTCTACGCCCGCGCCGAGGAGATCGCGCGCGAGCGCGGCGTGATCCTCGCGGACACCAAGCTGGAGTTCGGCGTCGACCCGGCGACCGGGGCCACGGTGCTCGGCGACGAGGTGCTCACGCCCGACTCGTCGCGGTTCTGGCCCGCGGACGAGTGGGAGCCGGGCCGCGCCCAGCCGAGCTTCGACAAGCAGATCGTGCGCGACTGGCTGACGTCGCCGGCCTCCGGCTGGGACCGGGCGTCCGACGTGCCGCCGCCCGTGCTGCCGCCCGAGGTGGTCGAGCGCACCCGCGACCGGTACCTCGAGGCGTACGAGCGGCTGACGGGGGCGCCCCTGCGCTGAGGGCGCCCCCGCGTGCCGGCGGGCCGGCAGGTCAGAGGCCGGAGCCCTGGACGCTGGCCTCGAGCGGCGAGCCGTCCGGGTTCTGCGCCCAGCACATGAGGCGCCGGTCGCCGAACGCCCACGACGCCTGGGTGGGGTAGAGGTACATCATGTCGAGGCTGGACGCGTCGTAGTCCGTGCCGACGTACGCGGCGAACTCCTCGAAGCAGAAGTCCTCCGTGGTGGCGACCACGGAGGACTCGCCCGGGTACTCGGCGTCCGTGAGCTCGTCGACGCCCACCATCTCCGCCCCGTGCGCCGACGCGCAGTCGGTCGCGACGATGCCGGTGAGGTCGGTGGCGTCGTCCGGCAGCTCGAAGCAGTCGCCCAGGTCGAGGTTCGCGCCCGTGCGGTCGGCGTAGGACTCCTCGAAGCCCTGGCTGAACCCCTCCTGGACCTCCTCGTTCGTCGCGAGCAGGGCGAGCAGCCCGACCACCACGAGCCAGCCGAGGATCCCCAGGGCACCGAGCACGACGCCGGCGATCGCCATGCCGCGGCCGCTCTGTCCCGTGCGCCGGGTGCGCCGCATCCCCGCGATGCCGAGCCCGAGCGCCACGGGGCTGATGCCGAGGATGCCCGTGATCAGCGCGGCGATCGAGAACCCGTCCGTCCCGGGCGCCGGCTGCCCGTACGGGGACGGCGCGCCGTACGGCGCGGGCTGGTCGTACGGCGTCGGCCGGCCCCCGTACGGGGCCTGCTGGTCGTACGGCGTCGCGGGGGACGGGGTGCCGGGCGCGGTGTACGGCGCGGGCGGTCCGTTCGGTGCGGTCCCGTTCGGTGCGGTCCCGGTCGGTGCGGTCCCGGTCGGGGGCGTCGCGCCCGCCTCGGGCGTGGCGTACGGGTCGGGCGTGCCGCCGGAGGGCGGAGAGGTGGGTGCGGACATGCTTCCTCGGGGTCGGTGCGATGGTGGACGACGCGGCGTCGGCGGCGCCGTCGACCGGCTGCGCTCCGCGGCGTCAGAAGGCTAGCGCGCGGGCGGTAGACTCGTCGCGGAATCCCGCCGTCGTGCTCCCGCCCCCACGCGCGCGCCTCCGTTGCGCCGCCCGTGCCGGGACCTCGGAGCCGCGGCCGCTGGACCACCCGGCCAGCTACCGGTCACGATCCAAGGAGCACCCGTGGGACGCGTCGTCGTCGAGGTCATGCCCAAGCCCGAGATCCTGGACCCCCAGGGCAAGGCCGTCGTCGGGGCGCTGCCCCGCCTCGGCTTCACCCAGTTCAGCGGGGTGCGCCAGGGCAAGCGGTTCGAGCTCGAGGTGGACGGCGACGTCACGCCCGAGGTGCTCGCCGCCGCGCAGCAGGCCGCGGAGACGCTGCTGTCCAACCCCGTCATCGAGGACGTCGTGCGCGTCGCGGACGCCGCGACCGACGCCGCAGGGACGATCACCTCCGAGGGCGTGGCCTGATGACCGCCGGCACCCTCGCGTCGGCGCGGATCGGCGTCGTCACGTTCCCCGGCACCCTCGACGACCGGGACGCGGCTCGCGCGGTCCGGCTCGCGGGCGGGGAGCCCGTGTCGCTGTGGCACGCCGACGGCGACCTCCAGGGCGTCGACGCCGTCGTCCTGCCGGGCGGGTTCTCGTACGGCGACTACCTGCGCGCCGGCGCCATCTCGCGCTTCGCGCCCGCCATGGACGCCCTGGTGGACGCGGCGAAGGGCGGCATGCCCGTGCTCGGCATCTGCAACGGCTTCCAGGTGCTGACCGAGGCGCACCTGCTGCCCGGCTCGATGGTGAAGAACGACCACCTGCACTTCGTGTGCCGCGAGCAGGTGCTGTCGGTCGAGAACGCGTCGACGGCGTGGACCAACCGGTACCGGCCCGGCCAGCACATCACCATCCCGCTGAAGAACCAGGACGGCCAGTTCGTGGCCGACGACCGCACCCTCGACGAGCTCGAGGGCGAGGGCCGCGTCGTGTTCCGCTACCAGGGCTGGAACCCGAACGGCTCCCGTCGCGACATCGCGGGCATCAGCAACGCGCGCGGCAACGTGGTCGGCCTCATGCCGCACCCGGAGCACGCCGTCGAGGCGGGCTTCGGCCCGGACGGCGAGGACGGCCCGCGCACCGGCACGGACGGCCTCGGATTCTTCACGTCGGTGCTGGCGTCGCTCGTCTCGGCATGACCGCCACCACCGTCCTCCCGTCGACCGTCGGGCCCGAGGGCCTGACGGTCGACGTCGTGGCGTGGGACGACCCCGTCGCGGCGACCCTGCGTGCCGCCCAGGAGGCCGAGATGGCCGTGCGGTACGGCGGGGACGACGAGGCGCCCACGATCGACCCGCGGACGATCGTCGTCACGCTCGTCGCGCGCCTGGACGGCCGCCCCGTCGGCACCGCCGCCGTGCGCGACGTCTCCGGCACCGACGACCGGCGCGGCCGCGGCACCACCCACCCGGCCGCGACCGGCGAGGTCAAGCGTCTGTACGTGGACGGCGACGTGCGCGGGCGCGGCGTCGCACGGCGGCTGATGGCCGAGCTCGAGCGTGCCGCCCGCCAGGTCGGCTTCCGCCGGTTCGTGCTCGAGACCGGCACCGCGCAGCCCGAGGCGATCGCGCTGTACGAGGCCATCGGCTACGAGCCGATCGAGTCGTTCGGCGACCACGCCGGGTTGGAGCAGCAGCGCTGCTACGGCAAGCGGCTCTGACGTCGAGGGCGTCGTCCTCGCGGGCTCAGCCCCCGGCGCCCGCGGACCACGCGGGCAGCTGCTGCAGGGTCCAGGCGTTGCCGTCGGGATCGGCGAACGTGACGAAGCGGCCCCACGCCTGGTCGTCCACCCCGTCGGCCTCGACGCCCACGCCGCGCAGGTGCGCCAGCGCCTCGTCCGCGTCGGGCACCACCACCTGGATCGCGTCCAGCTGCCCCGGCTGCAGCGTGCCGCCCAGGCCCGTCCCGAACGCGATCGAGCAGGCCGAGCCCGGCGGTGTCATCTGGACGAACCGCAGGTCGTCGTTCACCTGCTGGTCGTGGTCGGGGTGGAAGCCGACGCGTTCGTAGAACTCCTTCGCCCGGTCCACGTCGCTCACGGGCACGTGGATCAGCTCGATCTTCCAGTCCATCGTGTGCTCCTCGGTGCTGTGCGGCGGGACCCGGGTGGTCACGCCTGGTCGAGAAGGGGCCGTACCTCGCGGCCGAGCAGCTCGACGAACCCGGCGAGGTCGGGCTCGTCGGCGGTGGGCTGCACCGCGACGGCGGAAGCACCGGCGGCCGCCAGGCGGAGCACGGCGTCGGCGATGGCGCGGGCGTCGCCGGCCGCACCGATGCCGCTCCCGGCCTCCGCACCCCACAGCGGGAGCTCGGCGTCGAGCCGCTGCTGCGCGCCGTCGCCGGTCGCTGCGATGAGGGTGGCGTACACGCCCGGTGCGGGCCGGCCCGCGGCCTGCGCGGCCGTCCCGGCCGTCTCCGCGGCGGCACGCACGTCGTCGGGGGTGAGCGCGTTGGCGAGGATGACGCCGTCGCCCAGCTCGCCCGCCAGCGCGAGAGAGCGGGGGCCGACGCCGCCGAGCAGCAGCGGCACCTGCGGCGCGGGCCAGTCGAGGCGGACGTGGTCGAGGGTGACGTAGCGGCCCGAGACGGTCACCTCGTCGCCGGCGAGCAGGGCGCGCAGCGCCTCGGTGTGCTCGCGCAGCAGGGTGAGGGGCGACTTCGCGCGCACCCCGGCCTGGTCCATCCAGGCCTGCACGCCGTGGCCGACCGCCGGCACGAACCGGCCCGGGAACATGCGGCCGAGCGTGGCGACCTCCATCGCCGTCACCGCCGTGCTGCGCAGCGGCGCGGGCATGAGGCCGATCCCGACGCGCACTCGCTCGGTCCAGGCCAGCGCGGCGGCGGCCGACGCGACACCGCTCTGCTTGAAGCAGTCCTCCCACACCCACAGGTCGTCGAGGCCGGCGGCCTCGACGGCGGTGGCGAGCGACCGCAGGGACTCCGGCGGCATCGTCGGGACGAAGGCGACGCCGAGGTGCACGGCAGGGCGGACTTCCGGAGCGGGGGTGACCGTCATCACGCCATCGTGCCGCGGGACACCGACACCTGCCCGGGAGCGGTCGTGGGCCGCGGCGGCCGGTCAGGCGGTCTCGTCGCGCAGGTAGGCGAGCTGCGCGACGACGGACTGCCGCGCCGCGCGCCGCACCGACGGGTCCACGTCGGCGTAGACGTGCGCGACGACGGCGTCGGCGTCCGCCGCCGGGCCGAGCGTCGCGAGCACCGACCGCACCTGGTCGAGACGCTCCAGGCGGTGGGCCCGGTAGGCGCGGACCGCCGTGCCGAGGTCGTCCAGCGCGGGGCCGTGACCCGGCAGCCCGACCCGCCCGGCGCCCACGCGTTCCAGCAGGTCGAGGCTGGCGAGGTAGTCGCGCAGCGAACCGTCCGGCTCGGCGATGACGGTGGTGCCCTGCCCGAGCACCGTGTCGCCCGTGAGCACGACCGGCTCGCCGGACCCGGCGCCGTCGGGCGCGGTCACGACGAACGACACCGAGTCGGCGGTGTGCCCCGGCGTCGCGAGGACGTCGACCCGGAGGCCGCCGGCGTCGATCGTCTCGTCGCCGCGCAACGGCTCGCCGCCGTGGCAGTGCTCCGGGTCGGCGGCGCGGACCGGGGCGCCCGTGAGCGCGTGCAGGCGCGCCGAGCCGGCGGTGTGGTCCGCGTGCCGGTGCGTGACCAGCACGAGCTCCACGGGACCCGCCTCGGCCAGGGTCGCCAGGTGCCGTTCGTCGTCGGGGCCCGGGTCCACGACCACGCACGACGACGAGCCCGGCGCGCGCAGCACGTACGAGCGCGTGCCGTCCAGCGTCATCGGGCCGGGGTTGTCCGCACGGACGACGGTGACGTGGGGCATCGTGCAGGTCCTCTCTCGGTCGTGCATCAGCCGCGGCGACCGACGTGGCGGATGGGGCCCTGATACGCGGCGACGGTGGCGTCGCTGGTGAGCAGGGTCGAGCCCGTCATGATCGCCTGCGCCACCAGCATCCTGTCGAACAGGTCTCGGTGGACGGGGGGCAGGCGTGTCGCCGTCACGGCGTGGGCGCCGTCGACGGCCAGCTCCACGAAGCCGAGGGCCAGGGTGGTCGCGCGGGCGACGTGGGGGTCGAGGTCGAAGTCGGCGCGGCCCAGAGCGGACTTGATGCCGATCTCCCAGATGTTGACGGCGCTGAACCAGATCTCGGGTTCGGGGTCGGCAAGGATCTCTGCGACGTCGTCGGGCAGTCGCTCGGGGAACCCGAGCGTCCACACGAGGACGTTCGTGTCGAGGAGATACCTCACCGGGCGTCCGCCGGCTCGTCGTTCTCGAACAGGGAGGCCACCTCGTCCTGCGCCCAGTGGTCGAAGTCGTCGGGCATCGTGAACCGGCCGCGCAGCGGGCCGAGCTCTCGCCGCGGCCGGGCGGCGGGGTCGATCCCGACCAGGCGAGCGACCGGGCGGCCCGCACGCGCGATCACGACGTCCTCTCCCGCCTCGGCCTCCGCGAGGAGGCGGGAGAGATGGGTCTTGGCCTCGTGCACGTTGACGGTCTTCACGGGGGGGCCTCCTGGACCAGGCTGGACTAAGTCGAGGCTAGTCCGACGTGCCCTCGGGGGCAACGGCGGCTCGGAGGTTCCGTGACGGTCTCCCGGTGTCAGGCGGCGAGCGCCTCGGCGAGGAGCTCGAGGGTGCGGACCCGGCCGGGCGTGGCGTCCAGCGGCTCGGACTCGTAGGACCCGGCCACCGGCACCACCATGACCTCGTCCACGCCGTGTCGGGTGGCGAGGTCGCGCAGCTGGGCGGCGGCCTGGTGCGGCTCGCCGACCACCCAGCGCGACCGCATGTCCGCGACGATCTGCTCGGCCATCGGGTCCAGCGGCTCGGCGGCGGCCTGCTCGACCGTCTCCGCGCGGCCCATCGGCTTGCCGGTACGCAGCCGCGCCATCGACCGCAGCTGCGGCAGCGCACGCTCGTGCGCCTCGACCGCGGTCGGCGCGACGACGACGTTCGCGGTGAGGAACGTCCGCGGCTCCGGGTGGTCGGGGCTCGGGCGGTAGCCGTCGCGGTACAGCGCGAGCACCTGGTCGATCCCCGCACCGGAGAAGTGGTTCGCGAAGACGTACGGCAGGCCCAGCTCCGCGGCGAGGCGGGCCGAGTAGTCGCTGGAGCCGAGCAGCCACACGGTCGGGGTGCCGTCGGCGGCGGGGGTGGCGTGCACGTCGTAGAGGTTGCCGTCGCCGAGGCGCAGGGCGGCGCCGTCGGGGCTCATGAGCGACAGGATGTCGCGCACGTGCTGGGGGAACCGCTCGACGTCCGACGTCGGGCCGGACTGCCGCAGCAGCGCCGTGACGACCGGGTCCGAGCCGGGCGCGCGACCGAGGCCGAGGTCCACCCGCCCGGGCGCGAGCGCCTCCAGCGCGGCGAACTGCTCCGCCACCACGAGCGGCGCGTGGTTGGGCAGCATGACCCCGCCCGAGCCGACGCGGATGCGTTCCGTGACGGCGGCGGCCGCCGCGATCATCACCGGAGGCGTCGACGCCGCGACCGCGGGCATGTTGTGGTGCTCGGCGAACCAGTACCGCTCGAAGCCCAGCTCGTCCGCCCGGCGCACCAGCGCGAGCGAGGCGGCCAGCGCCTGGGGGCTGGACTGGCCCGTGCGGACCGGGACGAGGTCCAGCACGGACAGGCGGGGGGACGTGGGCGCGGGGGTGGGGGCGTCGGCATTCATCGCCTGGGACAACCCGCAGGAGCGCGACTCCTATTCCGTGGTGGGCGGGCGTCAGGGGAGCGGCTCGCGGAGGCCGCTCGCCCGGCGGACGGGATGTGCGACGGCGGCGCGCACGGCGTCGGCGGTGCCCACCACGCGCACGAACTCCTGCGCGCGGGTGACGGCCGTGTACAGCAGCTCGCGGGTGAGCAGGGGCGACGTCGGCGGGGGCAGCACGAGCGAGACGCGGCGGAACTGGCTGCCCTGCGCGCGGTGCACGGTCATCGCGTGCACGGTCTCGACCGGGGGCAGCCGGTGGGTGCGCACCCGCAGCGGGGCGCGCGGGTCGCCGAACACCGCGACGACCGCGACCGCGTCGTCCTGAGCGTGTGCCGGGTCGCCCTCCGCGACGAGCACTCCGGTGTCGCCGTTGTACAGGCCGACGTCGGCGTCGTTGCTCGTGACCAGCAGCGGGCGGCCCACAACCCACGGCGACCCGGGGACGGCCGGGGCCAGGGTGCCGTCGGCGGTCGCCTCCTCCACCCAGGCCTCGACCTGCGCGGCCCAACGGGCCACGCCGACCGGGCCCCGCCGGTGCGCCACCATGACGCGGTGCGCGTTGAGCGCCTCGAGGGCGCCGGCCGCGTCGCCCTCCCGCGCCGCGGCCACGAGCCGTCGGCCGGCGTCGACCGCGTCGTCGTGCAGTCCCTGCACGGCGTGCTCGTCGAGGCGCTCGGTGTCCGCCTCGACGAGCTCGACGCCACCGACCCCGGCACGCAGGACGTCGAGCACGGCGTCCGCGTCCCCGTCGCGGATTGCGGCGGCGAGCGGCAGGATCGCGGAGTCCTCGCCCTGTCGGTGCACCGTGACGAGCCGCACGACGCCGTTGGCCAGGGCCGTGTCGTCCCCCGCGGGCTCGTCGGGCGGCGTGGTGGTGACGTGCGCGGCGAGGCTCCCGACCACCGGCGGCCTGGCGACGAGGTCGCCCAGCACAGCCCCGGCCTCGACCGACGCGAGCTGGTCCGGGTCGCCGACCAGCACCAGCCGCGCGTCCGGGCGCAGCGCCTCGAGCAGCCGCGCCATGAGCGACAGCGGCACCATCGAGGTCTCGTCCACCACGACGACGTCGTGCGGCAGGTGGTGGCCGGCGTGGTGCCGGAAGCGGGTCGCGCTGCGGTAGCCGAGCAGCCGGTGGACGGTCGTGGCCTCCGGTCGGCCGGTGCGCTCGCGGTCCTCGGGCGGCAGGGCGCCGACGACGTCGCGGACCGCCTCCTGCAGCCGGGCGGCCGCCTTGCCCGTCGGCGCGGCGAGCGCGACCCGCAGGGCGGGCTCCCCGGCGACGTCCTGCAGCACGGCGAGCAGCCGCGCGACCGTCGTCGTCTTGCCGGTGCCCGGCCCGCCCGTGAGCACCGTGAGCCTGCGGCCGGCGGCGTGCGCGGCCGCGAGCCGTTGCCGTACGTCGCCGGCCTCGGGGAACAGCCGGGCGAGCGCCGCGTCCAGCCGGTCGGCGCCGGTGGGCACGAGCGGCGGGGCCTGGAGGCGGGCGTCGACCAGCCGTCGCACCGTGAGCTCGTCCCTCCAGTACCGGTCGAGGTACAGCCGCCCGCCGACCCAGCGGGCCGGCCGGTCCTCGGGGCCGTCCGCGCCGACCGTCACGAGCGGGCTGGCCTCGATCGCCCGCACCCAGGCCTCGTGCTCCGGCCAGGGCGGGGGAGCGGCGGCGTCGGGACCGTCGGCGGCGTCGCCCCGGTCGGCGTCCTCGGGCAGCGCGAGCGCCGCGAGCTCGTCCGGGTCGTCGAGCCGCACGCACACCGACCCGCCCCGCAGCGCCCGGACGGCGAGCGCGACGGCGAGCAGCACCGTCGCGTCGTCCTCGCCCGTCAGCCGCCCGAGCCGCGCCGCGACGTGCACGTCCGTCGCGGCGACGAGTCCGGCCGCGTTGAACTCCCGCAGCAGCCCGGGCGCCGCGGCGGCGAGGCGGACGTCGCCGGAGGCCTCGACCGGGCCGCCCGGGAGCGTGGAGGTGTCGGTCATGCGTCGTCTCCGTCCAGCAGCGCGGACAGCGCGGGCACCAGGCCCCGCGGCGGCACCCACGACACCACGCCGTGCGGCGCGCCGTCGGGCCCCGTGGGCGTGGCCGGGCCGCACATGCCGCGCACGAACAGGTAGAGCCCGCCGCCGAGGTGCACGTCCGGGTCGTAGCCCGGCAGCCGCCACGCCAGGTAGCGGTGCAGCGCCACGAGGTAGAGCACGAGCTGCAGCGGGTAGTGGGCGTGCAGCATCGCGTCGACGGTGGCCTCGGGCCGGTAGTCGTGCGCCGTGAGCGGGGCGTCGAACGCGCCGAGGCGGTTCGTCTTGTAGTCGACGACGAGGAAGCGCGGCGCACCGTCGTCCCCGGGCACCCGCAGCACCGCGTCGATCGACCCGGTCAGGTAGCCGCGCAGGGGGCGGGCCGTGGGGTCGGCCGCCGCCAGCTCGGCGAGCACGGCGGGGTACGCGGCGAACGCGTCGTCCGCACCCAGGTAGCGGCCCAGCAGCGCCGCGATCCCGGCCAGGGTGGCGCCCTCGGCCGGGGGACCGCCCACGTCGCCGTCGCCCCCGGCGAGCGGGAGCTCGAACTCCAGCTCCGCGAGGCGGTCGCGCGGCGTGACGTCGGCGAGCGTGCGTCCGCCCGCGAGCGGCCCGAGCGGCGTGCGTGCGACGACGCCCAGCGCGGCGGCGAGCTCGGCAGGGTCCGTGCCCGGCACCCGCGTGGTCGCCGCCGCGGCGCACCGCGCGAGCAGCTCCGCGTCGAGGTCGGGGGCCGCCGTATCGGCGTACTCCAGCACCTCGTGCACGAGGGTGCCGAAGCCCGTGCCGGCCGGAAGGCCCGACATCGGGGACGGCAGATCGGCGCCGGGCGCCTCCCCGGGCTCGCCGACGGCGCCGACGGGACGGACCGCCGTCGGCGCGGCCTCGGCCGGCTCGTCCTGCAGGCCGCCGCCCTCCGGCTCCGACTCGACTCCCCCCGCCGCGGGCTCGGCCGGGCCTGGCGCGGGCGAGAGGCCGGCCGGGCGACCGACGTGCGCCGCGGCGGTGAGCGCGGAGTACGACGCGCGCCGCCACGTCGGGTCGGGTACCCGGTCGAGGTGCGCGACGCCGAGCGTGGGCACGTCGTCCACGGGCGGGCGCCAACGCTCGGTGGACGGCGTGGCGGGCGCCTCCTCGACGGCGATCGTGCCGCCCGAGCCCTGGGCGAGGGCACCGAGCGCCGTCCGTACCGCGTCGTCGCGCATGGCCTGCTGGGGCGCGTGCGGCGCGGGCTCGCCGCCGAGCGTGCGATCGCCCAGGACGACGCGCGTCAGGCCCGCCTTCGCGGAGTTCGCCTTCGACGGCGCCCAGTGCGCCACCACCTGGTGCCGGGCGCGGGTCAGCGCCACGTACAGCAGCCGCAGGTCCTCGCCGCCCTCCTCGCGGCGGTGGCGCTCCAGGGCGGCGTCGTACCCGAACGAGCCCGGGCCGCCCACGTGGAGGATGCGGCGTCCGTCGCCGGCGTGGAACCGCAGCACCTCGGGCTGGCGCGGCTCGAACCGGTCCCACGCGAACGGCACGTACACGACGCCGAACTCCAGGCCCTTGCTGGCGTGCACCGTGACGACCTGCACCGCCGCGGCGTCCGTCTCCAGGCGGCGGCTGCGCTCCTCGTCGTAGTCCTGGGCGGCCTCGCGGATGCGCCGCCGCAGCCATGCCGTGAGCGCGGAGGCGCCCAACCCCTCCGTGACCGCTGCGGCGTGCAGCACCTCGCCCACGTGCCGCAGGTCGGTGAGGTGGCGCTCGCCGGTGCTGGTGCGCATCAGCCGCTCCGCCAGGCCGTCGCGGGTCACCGCCTCCTGCAGCGCGGCGACCCCCCGCGACCACAGCAGCCGCGACCAGCGCCGCACCGTGTCGGCGAGCGCGTCGTGCGCGGCGTCGTCCGCCGTGGCGAGCCGCTCGGCGTCCCAGCCGACGAACGGCGTCAGCGCCAGGGCCGCGGCCCGTCCGTGAGCGCCCGGCTGCTCCAGCGCGGCGAGCAGGGTGAGCCAGTCGCGGGCCGACGGCGTCGCGAACACGCTCGACAACCCCGAGACGACGGCGGGCACCCCGCGCTTCGTCAGCTCCGACCGGACCGCCTCGGCCTGCGCGTTGGTGCGGGTGAGCACGGCGACGTCGCGCGGCTCGAGCGGTCGCCACGCGCCGGTGTCGCTGCCGTCGCCGCTCGTGTCGTCCGGGTCCACCAGCCGGTCGCGGCCCAGGCGCGCGGCGATGTCGGCCGCGACGTCCGCGGCGACGAGCTGGCGCGGCGGACCGACCGGCGGCGTCTCGCCGGGCGACATCCCGAGGGCGGCACGCGTCACCTGCCGCAGCCGCAGCGGCGCGCCGCCGTCGAAGCGCGACCCGCGGTGCGCGGCGTCCACCGGCCGCACGACGATGCGCTCGTCGCCCAGCGCCGCCCCGCCCAGCAGGGTGTCGAGGGCCCGCAGCAGCGGCTCGTCGCTGCGCCAGCTGGTGCCGAGCGTGGCGACGGCGGTCGCGTCCTGCTGTGCGTCGAGGTACGCGACGACGTCGGCGCCGCGGAAGGCGTAGATCGCCTGCTTGGGGTCGCCGATGAGCACCAGGGTGCGGTGCCCGTGGAACGCGGTGCGCAGGATCTCCCACTGCACGGGGTCGGTGTCCTGGAACTCGTCGACCATGACCACACGGAACCGGGAGCGCACCCGCTCGGCGGCGACGGGGCCGTGCACCGGGTCGGCGAGCGCGTCGCGCAGCATGACGAGCAGGTCGTCGTAGTCCAGGAGGTGCTGCGCGCGCTTGCGGCGCAGCGTCTCGTCGCGCGTCTCCTGGGCCACGGCCCGCCGCAGCGCGCCCGGTGTGGACGGGGGTGGCGTGGACGGCGCGCCCCCGCCCGGCTCGGCGGGTTCGACACAGGCCTGGTGGTCGCTGACGGCGGCCCGGCCCAGGTCGGCGGCCATCGTCGGGGTGAGTGCGGGGTGCGCCTCGCCGGAGAAGCGGCGCACGTACAGGTCGTCGGACACCTCCCGCACGAGGTCGGCGACGTCGGCGACGAACGTCGCCGCGGGGTCGACGTCGGCCGCGATGCCGAGCGACGTGAGCATCTGCTGGCAGAAGCCGTGCGTCGTCGTGATGGTCGCGGCGTCGAGCTGCGACAGGGCGGCGGCGAGCCGGGCGCGCCGGCGGTCCAGCTCCTCGCCGTCGACGTCGGCGAGCAGCGCCACGACCGGGTCGTCGCTGGAGGCAGGGTCCGGGCCGCGCAGCGCGCGCTCGGCGCTCACCAGCCGCTCGCGCACGCGGTCGCGCAGCTCGGACGTGGCCGCCCGGCCGAACGTCACGAGCATGAGCTCGCGCAGCTCGGCGCGGCCCTCGGCGACGAACCGTGTGGCGAGCGCAGCGATGGTGAACGTCTTGCCCGTACCGGCGCTGGCCTCGAGCACCGTGGTGCCCTCCGGCAGCGGGCCGCAGACGTCGAAGACCGGACGGTCCGGGACGCCCGCCAGACCGCCGGTCGCGTCGGTGTCGAAGCCCGCCCCGGCCGTCATGTGGTGCCCTTCTGCTCGTGCGCCAGCAACGGGTCCCAGACGCGGCGGGCGAGCGCCCCCAGCCGCGAGGGCTCGTCGGGGAACCTGCGCCGGTCGTCGTCGTCCGGCACACCAGCCATCGCGTCGAACGACCCAGGTCCGCTCGGGTCACCCCAGACCATCAGGTGGTACGCGTCGGACTTCTCGAAGCCGCCGTTCCAGGTGAAGCGGGCCTCGCTCGTCGCCTGGCCGGGGTCGCCCGTGCCGCCTCCGCGGGAGACGGCGTACGCGTGCGACGCGTCCGGGGGCAGGGGGAGAGGAGCGCGGGCGGCCTGGGCGCGCAGGGCGACGAGGTCGTCGAGGAGGCGCGCCGCGTCGGCCGGGTCGGGCGCCTGGATCAGGCTCCACGCCGCCTTGGCGCCCCGGCCGGGGGCCCGGCCCACGGTGCCGGCGTGCCACTGCTGCCCGTCGGGCAGCCCGCCGTCGCCGCCCGACGCCGCGAGGGCGAGGGTCTGCACCCAGGCGCGCAGGCGGTGCTTCGGGCCGAGCTTCGAGTACTCCGCGCGCACGACGCGGCCGCCGTGCACGCCGGGGACGGTGCCGGTGACGAGGACGCCGGAGGGCAGCGCGGCGGACACGTCGACGGCGCGGGCCGCGTGCTCGGCGCGGACCTGTCGCGCCATCGTCTCGACCGGCTGCACGCGCTCGACGACGTCCCGCAGCGCGGTGCGGCCCAGCTCGCGCGGCGGCGCCTGGCCGCGGCGCCACTCCGCCTGGAACGCGCGCCCCGGGTCGGTGCCCCCGAGCACGGCGGTGAGGATCCGGTCGCCCGCCCCCCACGCGGCCAGCGGCGCCATCGTCAGCGGCAGGCGGTCGTCCACCTCGTCCTCGTCCTGCGCGACGCGCACGTCGAGGGTGGTCCGCAGGAACCAGCGGACCGGGTGCTCGAGCATCGCGACGAGGTCGTCGAGGTCGACCTCCGTCGGGGCGGCGGCGTCGAGGACCAGCGGCGCGGGCACGAGCAGCCCGGGATCGACGCGGCCCCCTCGACCTGCCTCCGCGCCGCGGAACGCCGCCGTGTCGAAGCTGAACGGGCCAGGGGTGCCGAGCGCGCCGGACTCGAAGTTGCGCTCTCCCACGACCTGCAGCGGGTGCCGCACGACGACCTGCCGTCGGACGGGCCCGCCGTCCTCCGCCGCGCCGACGCGGTCGAGCGCGTCCAGCAGCTCCGCGACGGGGACGGCCGGCGGCCGGGCGGCGCCGGTGCGCTCGTCGGCGCCCGAGTGCAGCACCACCAGGTGCTCCCGCGCCGCCGTGAGCGCGTCCAGGAAGATCTGCCGGTCCTCGCTGCGCCGGTCCCGCTCACCCAGCAGGGCGTCGCGCGCGAGGAGGTCGTCGCCGTCCGGCGTCGCGGACCGGGGGAACGCGCCGTCCTCCATGCCGAGCAGGCACACCACGCGGTGCGGGACGGCGCGCATCGGCTCCAGCGAGCACACGGTGAGCGCGCCCGTGCGGAAGCCCGCGCGCGTGGGACGGCCCGCCAGGCGGTCGGCGAGCAGGGCGCGCACGTCCTCCAGCCGCAGCCCGTCGCCCGCGGTGGCGCGCCCCGCGCCCGCGGCCCGGACGTCGCCCAGCACGCGGCGCGCCTGCACCGACTGCCACGCGTCGTCCGGCGCCGGGTCGGCGAGCAGCGTGACGGCCCGGTCCAGGGCGTCGAGCCAGTGCTCCAGCGGGTGCGTGCCCTCGAGGTCGGCGAGCAGCCCCGTGAGCCGGGACACCAGCTCCGCGAACCGGCCCGCGACGTCCACGTCGGTGGACCCGACGTCGTCCAGCGGCAGCGCCGGGCCCACGAAGCGCGAGTCCTCCTCGGCCATCGCGACGCCCAGCAGCACCCGGTCGAGCGCCGCGTCCCACGTGCCCTGCCGCACCCGCGGGTCGATGCCGAAGCGCTCGCGCCGCGACCCGTCCTCGCCCCAGCGCACCCCGACCTCGACGGCCCAGTCGCGCCAGCGGTCCAGGTCGTCGTCGGAGAGGCGGAAGCGGCGGCGCACGGGCTCGCTGGTGGCGAGGTCGAGGACCTCGGACGCCGTGACGCGGCCGTCGGCCAGGCGCAGCAGGGTCGCCAGCACACCGAGCACGGGGTTGACGACGCCGGGACCGCGGTCGGCCAGGCTGACGCGCAGCCGCTGCCCGGGGTGGATCTGCGTGACGCCGTCGGGAGCGGCGCCGAACGTGGCCGTCACGAGCGGGGCGAACGCCTCGACGTCGGGGCACAGGACGATGACGTCGCGCGGCTCCAGGGTCGGGTCGGCGGCGAACAGACCGGTGAGCACCTCGCGCAGCACCTCGACCTGGCGCGCCCGGCCGTGGCAGGCGTGCACCTGCACGCTGCGGTCGTCGGGACCCACCGGCGCGGGCGCGACGTCCGGGTCGTCCGCGCGCAGGGCTGACTGGAGCGCGCCCAGCAGCGTGCCCGGGGGCGGCGGCGCCGGATGGTGCGCGACCCGCACGTCGGGGGCGTCGTCGGCGGGTGGGTCGAGGACCCCCGAGAGGCGCAGCTGCAGCTCGACGGAGTCGCGCGCCGTGGAGGCCAGCAGGGGGTGGCGGGCGGCCGGGGGCAGGGCGTCACGACGCGCCCCGGCGGCGGCGCCCCGGGCGCCAAGGCCCTCGACCGAGGCCCACAGCGCGGGCGACGGGTGCGGCAGCCACAGGTGGACGTCGCGGTGGCGCGCGAGGGCGGCGAGCACCTGCCGCTGGTCCTCCGGCAGCCGGGTGGGGCCGAAGACGGAGAGCCGGGCGGGCAGGTCCACGGCGCCCGGGTCGGTGCGCAGCACGCCGACCGCCTCCGCCAGCACCTCCGCGGGGCCGGGCGCGTCCACGCGCTCGCGGACCCGCCGCCACAGCCGGGGCTGCCACGCGAGGTCGTCGGGGACGCCGTCGTCGCGCCCCTCGAGCCAGCCGGAGAGCAGGCCGGGCCGCTGCTGCGCGTACGCGGCGAACAGCTCCGCCACACGCTGCGCGAGCGCGACGCGGCGCGACCGGCGCACGCCGTCGCCCGCCTCGCCGACGTACCGCGCGAGCGGCGCGGCCCAGCCCTCGTCGAGGGACGCGTCGACGGTCTCCAGGACCGGCCACACGAGGCGCGCACGGCGCCACGGGTCGTCGTCGGGCTCGACGCCGGTCACCGCCGTCACCGCCGACGCGACCAGCCGCGACGGCGAGGAGAAGTCCACGTTGGCGCACACGCCGGCGCCCGACGCGCCGTCCACCCCGAGCCGGTGCGACAGCCGCTGCGCCAGCCACCGCTCGATGCCACGCGTGGGCACCGCGACGACGTCGGGGGTGAACGGGTCGTCCGGAGGCTCGGCGAGCACGTCGGCGAGGGGAGCGACCAGCGCGTCGGAGCGCTCGGACCGGTGGACGTGCAGCACGTCGGCCAGGTTACGGGTCCGCGCCGACAGGGGCAGTCGGTCCTCCACAGGGACCACCGGCGGAGGGCTTCCGTCAGCGTCCCCGTCAGCGTGCCCGGCGACGAGCCCGGCCAGCCCTCCGGCGAGGACGGTCCTCCTCGGCCGCCGCCTCGGCCCGTGCCTGCGCGCGCGTCTCCGCGGCCCGGGCGGCGCGTCGCTCCGCCCAGGCGGCCACCGTCGCCTCGACGTCGCGCGGCATGGTGACCAGGGGCGGCCCGGCCGCGGGCTGGTAGCGGGCGCGCAGGACGCTCTTGTTGAACTCCTCGACCTCCTCGCGCACGTCCTCCTCGCTCCACAGCTCGTCGAGGCGCCCGTCCAGCGCGGCGTCGTCCTTGCGCAGCTGGATCGAGGGCGGCAGCACCACGAGCTTCTCGCGCCGCATGAAGGCCTTCAGCCACCAGTCCGGGTCGTGGAGGTCCTGCAGGTCGAGCGGCTTGCCGCTGCCGGGCAGGTCGTCGAACTCCCCGCGTTCGATCGCCCTGCGGATGTGCATCTCGGCGAGCAGCGCGATCGCCACCTCGTCGTCGATGGCCACCGCATACGGGTTGAAGAACGCGGGGGGCACGCTCGGCTCGGTCATCGTCCCTCCCGTCGGCCATTGTTTTCGGTCAACTGTATTATTTCCACGGTACGACACACATGGGGAAGGGGAGCCCGTTGCCGAAGCTGGTGGACCATCAGGAACGACGCGAGGCGATCGCGCACGCGCTGTGGCGGGTCGTGGACCGGGACGGCTGGACCCGGGCGACCCTGCGCGACGTCGCCCGCGAGGCCGGGGTCTCGCTGGGGCAGCTGCAGCACTACTTCGCGTCCCGCGCGGCGATGCTGACCTTCGCGATGGAGTTCGCCGCCGAGCAGACCTCGGACCGGGTCGCCCGGGGACTGGCCGACCTCGACCGGCCGCCGCACCCCCGGGACGTGCTGCGCGTGGTGCTCACGGAGATGCTGCCCCTGCACCCCGACGCGCGTGCGTCGAGCCGCATGAGCGCCGCGTACGTCCTGGAGGCGCTGCACGACCCGGCGCTGCGCAGGCAGGCGGCCCTGGGGCTCCGCGAGGGGCGCGCACTGGTCGGGCGGCTCGTCCGCGAGGCGGCGGCGCACGGCCAGATCTCCCCGGACCGGGACCCCGACGTCGAGACGGACCTCCTCCTGGCGCTGACCGGGTTCACGCCCCTGCTCGAGCTCGGCGTCATCGAGCCCGAGGCCGCGCTGGCGGCCGTCGACCAGCACCTCGACCGCCTCTTCGCCGCGTCGTCGTGACCCGGACGGCGCGACGTCCGACCGGGTCCTGACCGCGCGACCTCCCCCGAAAGGCGCAACCCGGGTTCCCCCCTCCGCCTCAAGACCCGGCCCCCTGCCGCCGGGGAGGCTCGGGGTACCGGCGCCGGTGAGACGACGGGAGCGCCGGACGACGAGGGAGGGGACGGATGACCACCATCCGGATCGAAGGGCTGCACAAGTCCTACGGCGGCTTCGAGGCCGTGCACGACGTCGGCTTCACGGCCGAGCCGGGCCGGGTCGTGGGCCTGCTGGGCCCGAACGGCGCCGGCAAGAGCACGACGCTGCACGTGCTGCTCGGACTGGCCCGCGCGGACGCCGGCACGGCGACGTTCGACGGCCGACGGTACGCCGACCTGGAGCACCCGGCGCAGGTGGTCGGGGCCCTGCTGGACGCGGGCGGGCTGCACCCCGGGCGTACCGGCCGCGACCACCTGCGGGTGCTCGCCGCGGCGTCGCGGCTCCCCGCCCGCAGGGTCGACGAGGTGCTGGCGGCCGTCGGCATGATCCCCGCCGCGGACCGCCGTGTGCGCACCTACTCGCTGGGGATGAAGCAGCGCCTCGGCATCGCCACCGCGCTGCTCGGCCGCCCCGAGGTCCTGGTGCTCGACGAGCCCGCCAACGGCCTCGACCCCGCCGGCATGCGGTGGCTGCGCGAGCTGCTGCGCACCTTCGCCGACGACGGCGGCACGGTGCTGCTGGCCAGCCACGTGCTCGGCGAGGTGGCGCAGGTCGCGGACGACCTGGTCGTCATCGGCCAGGGCCGCGTCGTCGCCGCGGGCACGCTGGGCGAGCTCGTCACCACCGACCGGAGCCTCGAGGACGTGTACCTCGATCTCACCGCCGCCACCGAAGGAGTCCGCTGATGTCTGCCGTGTTCAGGGCCGAGCTGCTCAAGCTGCGCAGCACCCGGACGCCCTGGGTCATCGGGGTCGTCGCCCTCGCGGGCATGGCCCTGGTGCAGGTCCTCACCCTCGTGCTGCCGCGCACCCTGCGCACCCTGGAGTCGCTGGGCGGGGCGGACGCCGGGTTCCACGTCGGGCCGCAGATGTCCCCGGCGGACACGAGCGAGCTCCTGTCCGGGCTGGCCGCCGCCACCGACCTCGGGTCCGCCGCGGCCCAGCGCTCGCTGCTCGACCTCATGGGCACCGGCCCCGGCGGGTCGGCCTCCAGCGGCGTCACCGCCCTCTGCCTGCTGCTGCTCGGCGCGCTGGCGGCCACCACCGACTTCCGCACCGGCGGCATCGTGCCCACGGCGCTCGCCGTGCCGGACCGGCTGCGGATCCTCGCCGGCAAGGCGGGCGCGACGGCGACGGCGGCGCTCGCGATCGGGGTGGCGCTCGCGCTGGTCACCGCGGTCGGGCTGGTCCTCGCGGTCGCGACGACGCCCGGCGCGAGCCTGGCGATCGGGCCCGGCGAGGCGCTCGGCGTCTGGGCGCGGGGCCTCGCGGTGATGGTCCTGCTCTCGTGGCTGGGGCTGGCCGTCGGTACCCTCGTGCGGGGGCAGGTCGCGGCGATCGTCGTGGTCGTGGCGCTCGCCCTCGTGGAACCGATGATCCAGGCCGCCGCGCTCGTCCTCACGGGCGGCGCGACGGCGGCGACGTCGTGGCTGCCGATCACCCTCGGCTCCCTCGCGTCCGCAGGGCAGGGCGCCGCGCAGCTCTTCGGCGCGACGACGGACGCCGGCCCGGCGGTCGGGGTCGCCGCGGCGCTGACGGGGCTGCTCGCCTGGGCGGCCGTGCTGCTCGTCACGGCGGGAGCGGTGTTCCGTCGCCGTGACCTCGCCTGATATCAGATCGATACCCGCCTGACCAGCGGAGACGTGTCTCGCCCGGCCCCGGGACGGCGTACCGTGGGCCGGGCTCGACAGCCATCCGAGATCCATCCAGACAGCCATCCAGACAGCCATCCGACACCGACGGAGGACCCGTGCTCGACGTGCTGCGCCGGCGGCTCGACGCCCTCGGCGTCCGGACCCCCACGGGCCGCGACGCGCTGCTCGGCGGCGTGGTCGCGACGCTGTCCGTCGCGCTGCTCCTGGTGCTGCTGGAGGTCGTGTCGTCGAGCCTCGGCGAGTCGTTCGGCGCCCAGGCCTCGGTCGACGGGATGAGCACCGGTGCGCTGGTGGCGGCGTGCGTCGTCCTCGTCGGGCAGGCGATGGCGCTCACGCTGCGCCGCCGGTTCCCGATGCTGTGCCTCGCGCTGGTGCTGCTCGGGCAGCTCGCCCTGGCGCCGCTGCTGCCCCCGTACATGAACTTCCAGGCGCCGGCCACGCTGATCGCCGCCTACTCGGTGGGGGTGCACGCCCCGCGTCGACCCGCCCTCGGCGCCGCGGCGGGCGCCGCCGTCGTGCAGGTGCTGCTCGGGTACGTCCTGGGCGGGCCGGCGTCGTCGGCGGAGCTCGGCGTGCCCGTCGGCACCCAGCTGTGGGGCGGCCTGGTGTCCGCGCTGGTGGTCTACCTCGGCGCCGTCCTCGTCGGCGCGTACATCGGCACCCGGCGCGAGCTGCTGGCGCAGCTGCGGGCGCGCGTCGCGCAGGCGGAGCGGGAGCGGGAGGCGCTCGCGGCCCAGGCCGTCCTCGCGGAGCGCGGCCGCATGGCCCGTGAGCTGCACGACGTCGCGGCCCACCACCTGTCCGGGATCGTCGTGCAGGCGGCCGCCGCCGAGCGGCTCGTCACGGGCGACCCCGAGCGGGCGAAGGAGTCGCTGCGCTGGATCCGCGGGCAGGGACGGGAGACGCTCGACAACCTGCGGCTCGTCGTGGGGATCCTCCGCGACACCGGCGAGGGCGACGACGCGCCCTCCGCCCCGCAGCCGACGCTCGCGGACGTGCCCCCGCTGCTCGACCTCGCCCGCAGCACGGGTACGCGCGTCCAGGAGACGCGACGCGGCGAGCCCTACGACCTGCCGCCCACGGTGCAGCTCACCGTGTACCGGGTGCTCCAGGAGTCGCTCGCCAACGCCCGCCGGCACGCACCGGGCAGCGCCGTCGACGTCGAGACCGTGTACGACGAGGACGAGCTGGCGATCACCGTGCGCAACGGGCCCGCCGACCGGTCGGCGGCGACCGCCCCGCCGCAGGAGGCGGGCCCGGGGCACGGCGTCATCGGCATGACCGAGCGCGCGGAGCTCGTCGGCGGACGGCTCACCGCTCGGCGCACGTCCGGCGGCGGCTGGCTGGTGCGGCTGGTCGTGCCGCGCCCCGCGGACGCCGAGGACCCGCGGGTGCCCGTCGGGCAGGGCGCCCGATGACGCGCGTCGTGCTCGTGGACGACCAGGCGGTGGTGCGCGCCGGGTTCACCGTGATCCTGCAGAGCGAGGGCCTCGAGGTGGTCGGGGAGGCGTCGAACGGTGCGGACGCCGTGCGCGTGGCCCGCCGGGAGCGGCCCGACGTCGTGTGCATGGACGTGCGGATGCCCGGAGGCGACGGCATCACCGCGACGCGCGAGCTCGCCGGTCCGGGCGTCACCGACCCGGTGCCCGTGCTGGTGGTGAGCACCTTCGACCTCGACGACTACGTGTTCGGTGCCCTCGAGGCCGGCGCCTCCGGCTTCCTGCTCAAGGACGCCGAGCCCGAGGTGCTCGTCGACGCCGTGCGCCGCGTCGCGGCGGGCGACGGCCTGGTGGACCAGACCCTCACGCGCCGCGTCATCGACGAGTTCGCGCGCCGCCGGGGCCCGGTCGTGGCCGACCCGCGCGCGACCGGTCTGCTCACGGCGCGCGAGCAGGAGATCGTCGCGCTGCTGTGCCGCGGGTCGTCCAACGCGGAGATCGCCGCGGCCCTGTTCCTCGAGCCCAGCACGGTGAAGTCGCACCTCAGCCGGATCATGACCAAGACGGGCGCGCGCGACCGCGTGCAGCTCGTCGTGTGGGCCTACGACTCCGGGCTGGTCGTCCCGGGCGCCTGATCTGCCCGGTCAACCGTTCCCGGCGTCCTCGATGAGCCACCCGTCGTCACCCTGCGTGAGGTAGTACGTCCAACCGAACCCGCCCTCGGGGATCGAGCCGTCCTCGGCGAAGAGTCGCCAGTCGGCGTCGAACCCGGCGTTGACCTGGCCGGTGCCGACGGTCTCCAGGCCGGTGACCGTCAGGCTCGCGGCGTCGTGGCACATGGACTCCGTGGTCGTGGCGAACGACGGCGCGGTGAGGTCCTGCGCGGTGCCGCAGTCGTGCGCGTCGATCGCGTCCAGGTAGGCGCGCACGACGTCTTCGGCCGTGGCGTCCGCGGGCGGCGCCGCGACGTCGGCGGTCCGGGAGAGAGGGAGGATCTGCGCCACCCCGAACGCGACGACCACGACGACGAACGCCAGGGGTAGCCATCGTCCGACGCGACGTCGTCGTCCCACGGTGGCGGGGACGGTCTCGGCCGACATGCTCGGAGGCTAGCCGCGCACCTCACCGTGCGCTCTGCCGTCGCCCGGGTAGACAGTCCCGCAATTCTCTGCAATGTTGCTGCAAGGCGACAATGCGCACTCCCGCTTGTCGCCGACGCGGCCACCCGCCGTGCACGACACCCCGGCATCGCCGCCGGGGGAGAGCCGGCGGGCCCTCACGAGGGTCCGTCCGACCCGAAGGAGACAGCAATGACGCACGCACGCACCACGCGCTCCCGACGTCGACAGGCCGGGCGAGCGGTCGCCGCCATGGCGGCAGCAGGACTCACCGCCGCAGGCCTGGTCGCGACCGCGACCCCTGCCAGCTCCGAGCCGTCGTCGGCCGCCGAGGAGCCCGCCGCCGCGGCCGACGTCGCGCACGGGGACGTCATCCTCACCATGTTCCAGTGGACATGGACGGCCGTCGCCGAGGAGTGCGCCAGCACGATCGGCCCGGCCGGGATCGACGCCGTCCAGGTGTCGCCGCCGCAGGAGCACATCCAGGGCGCCGCATGGTGGACGTCGTACCAGCCGGTGAGCTACCAGATCGAGTCCAAGCTCGGCACGCGCGAGGAGTTCGAGGCGATGGTCGACGCCTGCGGCGAGGCCGGTGTCGGCGTCGTCGCGGACGCCGTCATCAACCACACCACCGGCGCGGACCAGGGAGCCGGGACCGGGGTGGCGGGCACGTCGTTCGCCGTCGACGACTTCCCCGGCGTCCCGTACACCGCCGCGGACTTCAACGACTGCCGCGAGAACATCGCGAACTACGGCGACCGGGACGAGGTGCAGAACTGCCGCCTCGTCTCGCTCCAGGACCTGCGCACGGGCTCGCCCGACGTGCAGGACAAGATCGCGGGCTACCTGAACGACCTGCTCGACCTGGGCGTGCAGGGCTTCCGCATCGACGCCGCGAAGCACATGCCTGCGGAGGACCTCGCCGCCATCAAGGCGAAGCTGAGCGACCCGGACGTCTACTGGGTGCAGGAGGCCATCGGCGCGGGCGGCGAGCCGATCCAGCCGTCCGAGTACGTGGGCAGCGGCGACGTGCACGAGTTCGACTACGCCCGCCAGCTCAAGAACGCGTTCGGCGGCCAGCTGGCCGGCCTGCGGGGCGTCGCCGACGGCAAGCTGCCGTCGGACCAGGCCGGCGTCTTCGTGACCAACCACGACACCGAGCGCAACGGCGAGACGTTGACGTACAAGGACGGCGACGCCTACCGGCTCGCCACCGTGTTCATGCTCGCGTTCCCGTACGGCTCGCCGTCGCTGTACACGGGCTACACGTTCGACGACAAGGACGCCGGCGCGCCCGGTGCCACCGCGACGAGCGTGCCCGACGCCGACTGCGACGGCGGAGCCTGGAGCTGCATCCAGCGCGACCCTGCCGTCGCGGGGATGGTGAGGTTCCACCACGCCGTCCAGGGCACCGACCTCACCGACTGGTGGGACGACGGCGGCGACCGGATCGCCTTCGGCCGCGGCGACGCCGGGTTCGTCGCCCTCAACAACGGTGACGGCGAGGCGGAGCACACCTACACGACCTCGTTGCCCGCGGGCGAGTACACGAACGTCGCGGCCGGGGAGGGTGCGGCCGCGACGTACACCGTCGCCGCGGACGGGACCTTCACCGCGACCGTCCCCGCCAACAGCGCGGTCGCGCTGCTGCCGGCAGGCGCCGACGGCTGAGCTCCCCGGCACGGCGGGCGGGCGGTCGCGGCCGCCCGCCCGTCGCGCCTGCGAGGACCTGCCGGGTGCGGTCAGTGCTCGAGGACCTCGACGGCGGTGTCCAGGCAGTGCAGCGCGCTCGGCGGATCCACGCGCACCAGGGTGAACGCGCTGATGACGAGGGCCGTGCAGACGTCGGCGAGCCGGTCGACGTCGGCGTCCGCGGCGTCCGGGCGCCTCGCGACCACCCCGCGCCGGAGGGCGGCGCGCAGCTCGGCGCGGTAGTCGGCGACGGTCCGCCGCACGGCGTCGTCGGCCGCGATGGGCGAGCTGGACGTGTTGACGAGCAGGCAGCCCGAGGTCCCCTGGACCTCGTCCGCGCGGGCGAGCGCCGCGCGCAGCCCGGTGAGGTACTCGACGAGCGCGCCGGGGGCGACGTCGTCCGCCACGAGCGGGCGCAGGCGCGGCCGCACGACCTCGTCCAGGTAGCTCTGCACGGCGGCGTCGAAGAGCCCGCGCTTGGAGCCGAAGGCGTGGTAGATGCTCGACCGGTTCAGTCCCGTGGCGCGCTCCAGCGCGGGGACGGACGCCTCCGCGTAACCGTCGCGCCAGAACACCTCGCGGGCCGCCCGGACCGCCTGCTCGGTCTCGAACCCCTGCGCCCTGCCCATCGTGCCTCCAAGTTGTGCAACGCTCGTTGCAGTATATACAGTGGACCGACCGTTACAGAATCGAACCGGCCGACCGTGCCGGGCAGGCAGCAGGGGGACCGATGGTCGTCGCAGGGCTCGTCCTGGCAGGGATCGCCGCCGCGCTCCACGTGTACATCTTCTGGCTCGAGTCCCTCGCGTGGACCACGCCGCGGGCGCGCGCCACGTTCGACACGACGGAGCAGGAGGCCGCCGCCACGCGCGAGCTGGCCTTCAACCAGGGGTTCTACAACCTGTTCCTCGCCGTCGTGACGACGGTCGGCGTCGTGCTCGTCGCCGCCGGCAGCACGGGCGCCGGCGCGGCCCTCGTCCTGGCCGGCACGGCCAGCATGCTCGCGGCCGCCCTCGTCCTGTTCCTGTCGTCCCCCGGCAAGCGCGCTGCCGCCGTCAAGCAGGGCACCGTGCCTCTGCTCGCCGTCCTCGCGCTGGTCGTCGGCCTCGCGTCCTGACCCCCCGTCACCGGAAGAAGGCACCACCCCGCATGTCCTCGATCGTCAGCACCCAGGTCCAGCTCGCCGCCCGCCCCACCGGGTGGCCGGCGCCGGACGACTTCCGCACCGTCCAGGTCACGTACGGCGACCTCGAGCCCGGTCAGGTCCGCGTCGTCAACGAGTTCGTCTCCGTCGACCCCTACATGCGCGGTCGCATGAACGACGTGAAGAGCTACACCCCGCCCTACGCGCTGGGGGAGACCATGACGGGTGGCGCGGTCGGCCGCGTCGTCGAGTCCACGTCCGACGACGTCCCCGTGGGTGCGGTCGTGCTGCACCAGCACGGCTGGCGCGACGTCGCGCAGGAGGACGCGCGCGGCTTCCGGGTCGTGCCCGAGATCCCGGGCGCGCCCCTGTCGCTGCACCTCGGCATCCTCGGCATGACGGGTCTCACGGCCTACGTCGGCCTCACCGCGATCGCGGGCATGAAGCCGGGCGACACGGTGTTCGTCTCGGGTGCCGCGGGGGCCGTCGGCACCGCCGCCGGCCAGATCGCGCGGCTGCTCGGCGCCGAGCGGGTGGTCGGGTCGGCAGGGTCGGCCGAGAAGGTCGAGCTGCTCACCTCGAAGTACGGCTACGACGCGGCCCTCGACTACAAGGACGCGCCCGTGCGAGAGCAGCTCCCCGCGCTCGTGCCGGACGGCGTCGACGTCTTCTTCGACAACGTCGGCGGCGACCACCTCACCGCGGCCCTCGACGTCATGAACGACGGCGGACGGGTCGCGCTCTGCGGCGCCATCGCCGGCTACAACTCCACCGACCGCCTGCCCGGCCCGGACAACATGGCGAACCTCGTCACCCGCGGGCTCCGGCTCGAGGGCTTCACGCTCGGCGGGTACCTGCACCACGCGCCCGCGTTCCGCGAGCACATGGCGGGCTGGTTCGCCGACGGGAAGATCGCCTACGACGAGACCGTCGTCGACGGCATCGAGAACGCCCCGCAGGCGTTCCTCGACATGATGCGCGGCGCCAACACCGGGAAGATGGTCGTCCGCACCGCGCGCTGAGCTCGCGTCGGCCGCGTCGGCCGCGTCGGCCGCGTCAGCCGGGCTCGGCCGCCCGGGCGACGAAGACCCACTCCAGACCCGGGCGGTCGGGGGCGTCGCGCACCTGCTCGACGACGTAGCCGACGTCCTCGAGCGACGCCACCAGCTCGTCGTGCTCCCGGAACCGCAGCGTCGAGTCCGAGCGCAGCACGCGCCCGTCGGCCAGGACGAACGTGCCGCGGAACGTCACGAACGGCAACGAGACGTCGACCAGGTCGGACCACGTCTCGACGACGCCGAACCCCGGCACGTCGTTGCGGCGGTGCGTGCGCTCGCGCGTCCAGCGCTCCCAGAACCGCTGGGCCGGGTCGCGGGTCTCGAACACCAGGTGCCCGCCGGGGACGAGGGCGGCGTGGGCGCCCCGCAGTGTCGCCGACCACGCGTCGTCGGTGCCGAAGACCTGCGCGACGTTGCCGGTCATCGTCGCGAGATCCGTCTGCAGCGGCGGCAGCGTGGTGGCGTCGCCGTGCAGCCACCGCACGCGCTCGGCGCCGGGCTTGCCGCGCGCTACCTCGAGCGAGGCGCCCGCCGGGTCCACCCCGACGACCTCGAACCCCTCCGCCGCGAGCAGGCACGCGAACGTGCCCGTCCCGCAGCCGACGTCGAGCACGCGGCGCGCGCCCAGCTCGTGGGCGAGCGTCAGGTACGGGACGAGGTCGCGGCGGTCCGGGTCGAGCGGGTCGGCCAGCCGGGCGAGCGTGGGGTCGGCGAAGACGGCGTCGGGCACGCATCGACCGTAGGCCGGGCCCTGCCGCGCGGTCACAGGGAAATTCCGCGGGGTCCGGGACGTCTCAGCGGATCCGGGTGTGGGTCATGACCCAGTTCACCGGCTCCCAGGTACGGCCTTCGTCGAAGGAGAAGTCCTGCTCCCACCGGGGACGCGGGGAGTCCGTGTCGAGCCACCGGAACCGGGCGAGGATCGTCCTGCCCTCGTGCTCGAAGGGGCCGACGAAGGTGCCGACGCCGTCCGTGAACGTCCCCTCGACCGGGGGGTCCAGCCGACCGGGCTGGCTCGTGGATGCCCACCAGATCCGCCACACGTCACGTGGCGGGTCGTACAGGCGGAGGCTGTGACCGCTGAACCGGGACCCGTCGGGCAGCGTGCCGGACGTGTCGTCGGCGTTGCCGAGGCCGTCGAGGATCGGCCCGGCGACGGCCTCGGTGTCGAACTCGGCCCAGGTGCCCGTCGTCGACCCCGGGGCCAGGGGCTCGGTCCAACGGCGATGACGGACGTGCCACGCGCCGAACAGGAAGTCGAAGTCGTGCTGCGTCCCCACGGGTCCTCCTCGTCGCCCCTGCCGGGCCCCGAGCATGGCAGGGGCCTCCGACACGTCGCAGGAGGTCAGGCGTGCAGCGCCTGCTCGACGTCCTCGACGATGTCCCGCGGGTCCTCGAGGCCGATCGACAGCCGCACGGTGGTCTCGGCGATGCCGACCTTGGCGCGGCCCTCGGGGCCGAGCTTGCGGTGCGTCGTCGTGGCGGGGTGCGTGATGATCGACTTCGCGTCGCCGAGGTTGTTGGAGATGTCGACGACCTGGAGGGCGTCGAGGAACGCGAACGTGCGCTTCTTCGCCTCGGCCGCCTCCGTGCCCTCGGGCACGGCCAGGTCGAGCGTCACGACCGTGCCGCCGCCCGACTGCTGCGCCTTGGCGAGCTCGTGCTGCGGGTGCGACGGGAGGAACGGGTAGCGCACCCCGGTCACTCCGTCGAGCTCCTCGAGCGCGGTCGCGACCTGCAGCGCCGCCGCGTTCTGGGCTCGCACGCGCACGTCGAGCGTCTCCAGGCCCTTGAGCAGCACCCACGCGTTGAACGGGCTCAGCGACGGGCCGGTGTTGCGCACGAACGTCTGCACCGGCCCGGTGAGGAACTCCTCCGTGCCGAGGATCGCGCCGCCGAGCACGCGCCCCTGCCCGTCGATGTGCTTGGTGGCCGAGTACACGACGACGTCGGCACCGAGCTCGAGCGGCTTCTGCAGCACCGGCGTCGCGAACACGTTGTCCACCACGACGACGGCGCCGGCGGCGTGCGCGAGCTCGGCCACCCGCCGCACGTCCACGAGGTCCTGCATGGGGTTGGACGGCGACTCGAAGAACACGACGTCTGCCGGCGTGGCGAGGGCCTCCTCCCACTGCGAGGTCACGTGCCCGTCGACCAGGTCGACGCGCACCCCCCACTTGGCGAAGATCTCGTCGTAGATGACGTTGGTGGACCCGAACAGGGCCCGCGCCGAGACGATGCGCGAACCGCTGGAGACCAGCGCGGCGAGGGCGTTGAACACCGCCGACATGCCCGACGCCGTGGCGTAGCAGGCCTCGGCACCCTCGATGAGGCGCAGCCGCTCCTCGAACGTGTGCACCGTCGGGTTGCCGTACCGCGAGTACAGGAACTGCGAGCGCTCGCCGGCGAACGCCGCCTCGGCGTCCGCCGCCGAGGCGTAGGTGTACCCCTGGGTGAGGAACAGGCCCTCGGACATCTCCTGGAAGTCCGACCGACGGTGCCCGCCGCGCACGGCCAGGGTCGCGGGCCGGGCCGTGGCGGGCAGCGGGCGCGAGCCGCCGATGGTCGTGGGGTCGGCGCCAGGGCCGGTCGGGACCTGCACGCCGCTCATCGGGCCTGCTCCGGGTCCTGCTGCCGGGCGGCGTCGTACGCGCCCCACGGCAGGCCGCGCACCTTCCAGCCCTCGCGGTCGCGGACGCCGTCGAAGCCGGGGCCGCCCTCGAAGCCCTCGAGCACGTTGTACGCCGGGCCGAGGCCCGACGACGTCGCGAGGCGCGCCGCGCCGATCGAGCGCTGGCCGGAGCGGCACAGGAAGACGACGGGGCGGTCCGCGGTCACGCCCGCGGCGGCGAGCTCGGCGAGGAAGCCGGCGTTCGGGCGCCCGCCCGCCTGCACCCACTCGACGAAGACCGGGGTCTTCCCGGCGGTCGCGGTGTCCGGCACGCCGATGGCGCGCCACTCGCCCTCGGTGCGCACGTCGACGAGGACGGCGTCCGGATCGCCGGCGAGCAGGTCCCACGCCTGCTGCGGGGTGAGGTCGCCGGCGTAGCCCTCGGCGGGGTGGGGATCGATCTGGGTGCTCATCGCAGTCCTCCCATCGGTCGTGGCGGTAGCACCCTCGTCCGGACGGGCCGCCGTCGCCGGCGACCGGCCCGCGGGTTGCTGCGGCGTCGACGTGCCACGTCACTCGGCCGCTCGGGATGGTCCTGGCGATCGTACGACAGGCGTCCGCGTGCTGGTCACCCCGTCTCGGGACGCGAACGCCGTGCGTCCCCGGTGTGCCCAGGCGCGGCCGAAGGTAAAGTCTCCGGCAGGACCCGGGCTCGGCCGCACCTCGAAGGAGACGGACGATGGCAATCCTCGCCACGATCAAGGGGTGGTTCCGGCGCGAGCGCAAGGAGCCGTTGGAGCGTCCGCGCGACCTGCCGCCGCCGCGTCCCGAGGGCGGGCGCCCGCACGAGGCCCCCTACCCCCAGGGCGCGGACAACGTGCTCGGCTGGCGGGACGGCCCTGGCGTCTGACCCGCGGACACCCAGGGATCAGTCGTCGTCGTCCTCGCCGAAGTGCGCCACGTGGGCGTGCTGGTGGTGCTTGACGAACAGTCGCAGCTCGACGTCGCGGCCGTCCGCCTGCTGCCTGAGCACGCGGTCGATCCGGTCGGACTCGCGGGTCGCGGCGTCGACGATGACGTCGGCGTGCTCCTTCGTGTCCGCACCCGACCAGGTGCCGGGTTCCGCGAGCACGGCCTGGGCGTCGGCGGTGCCGGCGGCCAGGTCGGTGCCGGTGAGCTGCTCCACCTGGGCCCGGTCGAGGGTGATGACGGTCTTGTCGCTGTCGGCGTAGCGGACGGTGTACGCCGAGGGATCCTTCGCCGCCGGCGCGTCGGCGGTCTCCTCGGTCCCGTCGGCCTGCTCGTCGGCGCCTGCGGCGTCGTCGGCGGGCTGCGTCGCCGTCGTGTCCGACGCCGAGGTGCCCGGGTCGTCGAACTCGGCGTCGGGGGTCGGGGACGCGCACGCGCTCAGGGCGAGGAGGCTCGCGAGGGCGATCGGCGTCAGTCGGCGGGGAAGGTGTCGCATGGTCTCTCCTGGTCGATGGGGCCAGCCCTGTGCGGTGCTGACCCCCGTGAGTCGTCCGCGGCGGCGGAAAGGTTGCACGCGGACCGAGATTTCTTCGTCCGGGTCAGGACCCGGCGCCGACCCGCAGCCGGTGCACGGCCGTGAGGGCGGTCCCGTCCGGGGCGCGGGCCTCGAGCACCACCTCGGCGGCGCCGGCGCTGCTGGCGGTGAGCCGCACGCGCTCGTCGTCGGCCACGTAGGTGCCCGTGGGCAGCGTCCACACCCAGTGCTCCGCGCCCGCGACGTCGGCCGTGAGGGTGACCGGCTCGCCGACGGTCGCCGCCCCGGGCCCGGAGATCGCGACGGTCGCGCCGCCCGCGGCCGAGCGAGGCCGGTCGAGCCAGGCCGTGACGCCGGCGCCCGCGCCCAGGCCGAGGACGGCGGCGGTGACCGCGGCGACGACGACGGCGGCCGGGCGGCGTCGCGCGCGGTCCGGGCCGCCGGTCGTGCCCGGGGCGAGCGCCCCCTCGACGTCGGCCAGCCAGGCTGCGGCGTCGGGGTGCCGCCGGGCGGGGGCGTCGGCGAGGCTGCGGCGTAGCGCGGCGTCGAGGGAGTGCGGCAGGTCGGCGCCCTCGACGAGCCAGGACAGCAGCGCGGACATCGCCCACAGGTCGGCGCGGGTGTCGACCGTGCCGGGGCCGGCCTGCTCCGGCGGCCGGAACCCTTCGGTGCCGCCCGCGACGGTCAGCCCGGAGCTGCGGGCCAGGTCTTTGCTCATGCCGAGGTCGGCCAGGACGAGGCGCTCGTCCGGCCGGACGACGGCGGCGGGAACGCCCTCGACCGCGCCCTCCGGGCCGGTGCGCAGCAGCACGTTGCCGGGGCTGAGGTCCCGGTGCACGAGGCGCGCGGCGTGCACGGCCTCGACCGCGGCGGCGAGCCCCCGGGCGACGGCGAGCACGTCGGCGGGCGTCGCCGTCCACCCGTCCGCCCGCAGGGCCGCGACGCGGGCCGCGAGGGTGCCGCGGTCGGCGAGCTCGAGGACGAGGTAGGGCTGCTGGCGGTCGCTCTCGCCGATGTCGTGCACGGCGACGACGTGCGGGCTCGCCACCCGCCGCAGCGCCCGGCCCTCCGCGATGAACCGCTCGCGGACCTCCGGGTTGAGGCTGTGGTTCTCGGCCAGCACCTTCACCACGACGACGTCGTCCAGCCGCTCGTCCACGGCGCGGTGCACGGTGGCGAACGACCCGACGCCGATCACGTCGCCCACCCGGTACCGCCCGAGCAGCGGCTCGGGCGCGGCGGGCGCGGCCATCAGGACAGGCTCCCGAGGGCCGCGGCCACGAGCGCGCGGCCGCGCGAGACCTGTGACTTCACGGTGCCGACGCTGCGACCCAGACGGTCGGCCACCTCCGCGTAGGGCAGGCCCTCGATGTCGCGCAGCGTCACGGGCTCGCGGTAGAGCTCGGGCAGGGCGGCGAGCGCGTCGCGCACGGTGGCGCGCGTGGCGATGAGGGAGCTCATCCGTTCCGACGGCCCGACGTCGTCGTCGGGCAGGGGAGCGGTGGCGCGCTGCCGTCGCAGGTGGTCGACCACCCGGTGGCGCACGATCCCGTGCACCCACGTGGTGACCCGCGACCCGCCCGCGAACGACCGGACCGACGTCGCCACGGAGACCAGCACGTCCTGGGAGACGTCGTCCACGGCGGCCTCGTCGAGCAGGGCGCCGCGCACGAAGCGCCGGACGACGCCGGACGCGTCCAGCAGCTCCACCAGCAGCTCGGTCGCGGGCGCGGAGCCCGCGGCGGCCCGCCCGCCGACGAGGTCGAGGACGTCGGCGGCGTCGTCCCCGGTCGCCGCGCGGGCGGCGAGCCCTGCGGCGTGGAGGTCGCCGCCGGCGAGGGCGCGGGCGACCAGCTCGGCCGGGGTTCCGACGGGGCTTCCGACGGGGCCTCCCGGAGGCGCGCCGGAGGCCGGAACGGTGCGATCGGGCATGCATCCAGCGTCTCACGCGACCGCATCGTGAGAAGGGGGCGGGCTCCGCTTGACCGTGTGGTGCTGCGCACGCACGATGGGCGGCAGGTCAAGAGCGCCAGCGCGAAGCCCCGGCTCGCTGGCCGGCAACCCTCCTCTCGCGGCGGGGTGCCCCGGGTGACGACCTGGCCCTGCGCCGTCCGGCGCGCGGGCAAGCGCGGGGAGCCACCTCCCCGGCACGACCGAGGAGGACCACGCATGACCACGCTCACCCCCGCGCCTGCGGTGCCCGCCGTGCGCGTCGGCGCCGTGCAGGACGTCGCACCCGTGCTGCCCGTCGTCGGCGGCGACACGCTCGTGCCGCTCGTCGACGGCCGTCAGCTGCCGTACGCCAACCTCGACGTCGCGGCGTCGGCGCCCGCCCTGCAGGCCGTGGCCGACCGGGTCGCGCGCGTGCTGCCGCTGTACGCCAGCGTCCATCGCGGCGCCGGCTACCTGTCGCAGGTCTCGACGGCCCTGTACGAGACGGCCCGCCGCACGATCGGCGCGTTCGTCGGAGCCCGGGAGGACGACCTCACGATCGTCACCCGCAACACGACGGACTCGCTCAACCTGCTCGCGGGCTGCGTGCCCGCAGACCCGGCCACGGGCGATCCCGGCCGCGTCCTCGTGCTCGACATCGAGCACCACGCCAACCTGCTGCCCTGGCAGCGCGTCACCGACGCGACCGTCGTCGCGGGCGGCCCGTCCGTGGCCGCCACCCTCGCGGAGATCGAGGAAGAGCTGGGGTCGGCCGCTGCCGCGGGCCGCCCCTACGCCCTCCTGGCGCTCACCGGCGCGTCCAACGTGACCGGCGAGGCGCTGCCCGTGGCCGACGTCGTCGCCGCCGCGCACGGCGCCGGCGCGCGCGTCGTGCTCGACGGCGCCCAGCTGGTGCCGCACCGCCGCTTCTCGCTCGCGGAGACGGGCGTCGACTACGTCGCGTTCTCGGGACACAAGACGTACGCGCCGTTCGGGGCCGGTGCCCTGGTCGGCCGGCGCGACTGGCTCGACGCCGGCACCCCGTACCTGGCCGGCGGCGGCGCCGTGCGCCGGGTGCGCACCACCACGACCGACTGGCACGAGGGCCCCGCCCGGCACGAGGCCGGCTCGCCCAACGTCGTGGGCGCGGTGGCGCTCGCTGCCGCGTGCGACGAGCTCGCCGCCCTCGACCCGTGGGTCGCGGCCGGGCACGAGGACGCCCTGCGACGCCGGCTCGTGGACGGGCTCGGCGAGATCGAGCGCGTCGAGGTCGTCCACGTCTGGGACGACGCCGTCGACCCGGTGGGCGTCGTGACGTTCACGGTCACCGGGTACGACCCCGGCCTCGTCGCCGCGTACCTGTCCGCCGAGCACGGCATCGGCGTGCGCGACGGCCGGTTCTGCGCCCACCCGCTGCTCGGCCGCCTCGGCTTCGACGCCGGCGCCGTCCGCGCGTCGGTGGGCCTCGGCACCGCGGGCGAGGAGGTCGAGCGGCTCGTCGCCGCCGTCCGCTCGCTCGTGACCGAGGGGCCGCAGGCGCAGTACGACGTCGTGGACGGGCTGTGGGTCGTCGTCGACGACCCGCGCCCCGTGCCCGAGGGCTCCGGCCTCGAGGGGCTGCTCGCCACCGCCGCGCTGGGCGCCGACGAGGCGTTCGGCTGCCTGCCCGACGACCTCTGAGCCGTCGGCCCCGCCCCGGGCGGACATGACGACGGGGCGCCACCGTGCGGTGGCGCCCCGTCGTGTCAGCGGGTCAGCCCTTGAACGCGTCCTTGACGTCGTCGCCCGCCTGCTTGAGGTTCGCGCTGGCCTGCTGGGCCTTGCCCTCGGCCTCTTTGCTCTCGTCGTCGGTGAGCTTGCCCGTGGCTTCCTTGGCCTTGCCTTCGGCCTCTTCCGCCAGGTGCTTGGCCTTGTCTCCCAGTCCCATCGGGGCTCCTTCCGTCGGACGAACGACCTCGAGCACCGACCGTAGGCGCGTGCCCGCCGGCTCGCACGCCGACGTCTCAGGTCGTGGTCCTCCGGGTGGCGACCGGCAGGTCAGGGCGTCGGGCGGCCGAACTCCTCGATCAGCACCGGGTACTGCTCGTGACCGTGGCCCGCGGCGACGCCACGGTCGGCCACGGCCTTGAGCAGTCTCGGCAGCTCGGTGCTCACGCCCAGCGCCGCGCTCTCCTCGACGAGGTGCGCCATCGCGCGCGCGTCCGTCTCGAGGGCCGAGGCCTCCGCCGGGAACCTGCCGCTGTCGACCTGCTCCGCGTAGCCGGGCAGCCAGGCGGCCACGCCCTCCGCGATCTGCCGGGCGAACGGGGCGAAGGCGGCGGCGTCTACCCCGGCCGTGCGGAGCATGGCGGTGCCGTGCAGCCACGCGTCGAGGACGCTCCACATCATCGTGAGGCCGGCCGCGTCGTAGAGGGACGCCAGCCCGGGGTCCTCGCCGAGGTGGGTGACGGTGCCGAGCGCGGCGAGGGTGGCGGCGTGCGCGTCGAAGTCCGTCCGGGGCCCGCTGTGCAGGACGACCGCGTCCGCCGTCCCGATCGCGGGCGGCACGGCCATGATCGCGCCGTCGAGGTATCGCGCGCCGCGCCGGGCGGCCCACCGGGCGGTCTCCCTGGCCTGCGAGGAGCTGCTGGACGTGAGGTTGACCAGCGTGGCGCCGGCGAGGTCGACGTCGTCGTGGCCGAGCAGCTCGCGCACGGCGGCGTCGTCGGTGAGGCAGACGATCGTCAGGCCGCCGGGACGGACCGCCGCGGCCGCCGTGGGCGCCAGGTGGGCGCCGTCCGCCACCAACGCGTCGGCCCTGGCGGGGGTGCGGTTCCACACGGTGGTGGGGTGCCCGGCCCGCAGGAACGCGCCGGCGAGCGCGCGACCCATGAGGCCGAGACCGACGACGGAGACGGGGGCGGGGGACGACGGCTTGTGGGTTCTGGTGACCATGGCAGCATCGTCGACGTTCATACCGGTGTGAAGGTCAAGGGGGAGCGGGATGCGGATCGGTGAGCTGAGCCGCCGCACGGGCGTGCGGACGCACCAACTGCGCTACTACGAGGCCCAGGGCCTGCTGGACGTCGCCCGACGCTCGAACGGCTACCGCGAGTTCGACGAGGGGGCCGTGCTGCGGGTGCGGCAGATCCGGCACCTGCTCGACGCGGGCCTGTCGTCCGAGGACATCGCCTACGTCCTGCCGTGCGCGGTCGGCGAGGAGCCGCAGCTGCCCGGCTGTGCCGAGCTCCTGACCGCGATGCGCTCCCGCCTGCGGCGTCTGGAGGACCAGATGGCGAGGCTCGCCCGCTCGCGCTCGGCCCTGGCCGGGTACATCGCGGCGGCGGAGCGGGTGGGTGGCGAGACCTACCCGCCGCTCGACGGCGCGACGGCGGAGAGGGTTCCCGCCTGATCACCAGGCCGGAGGGTGCCGGTCCGCCCAGCGCAGCCGGTCCTCGAGCTGGGCGGCGAGCGCGAGGAGCGTCGTCTCGCCGCCCGGCCGCCCGATCAGCTGGACGCCCATCGGCAGCCCGTCGTCGGTCCAGCGGGTCGGCAGCGTGATCGCCGGCAGCCCCGCCACGTTGAGCATCGACGTCCAGGGCGTGTACTGGCACTGCTGCTCGAAGTTGCGCTCGGGGTCCTCGGGGTCGAACCAGCCGAGCGGGCGGGGCGTCGTCGCGAGCGCGGGGGTGACGACGGCGTCGAACCGTGACATCTGCGCGACCAGCCTGCGCTCGAACGCCGTGAGCGCACGCAGCGCCTCGGCGAGCTCGCGGGCGGGCACCTGGCGGCCGCGGCCGATGAGCCACCGGGTGAGCGGCTCGAGCCGGTCGAGCCGTGCGGGGTCGTCCAGCGGGACCGCGGAGGCGCCCGCCATCCACAGGGTGCGGAAGGCGGGGCCGTACGTCGGGTCGGGCTCGAGGGACAGGTCGTCGACCTCGTGCCCCAGGCCGGCGAGCGTCGCCACGCCGGTGTCGAGCGCGGCGCGTGCCTCGTCCGACGTCGTGATCGCGTAGAAGTCGTCCCAGGCGGAGTCGGTCGTGACACCGATCCGGAACCGGCCCCGCACGTCCTCGCCCCCGTCACCCGCCACCTCTCCGCGGCGCGCCGCGGCCAGGTACTCCCCGGCGCGGGCCGACGGCGCGCGCAGCGTGAGCGGGTGCGCCACGCGGCCGTCCGGGGTCCAGGTGAGCATGCCCTCCAGCAGCAGCGCGGTGTCCTCGGCGGTGCGGGCGAGCGGCCCGTTGACGACCAGCCCGCCCAGCGACTCCTGGCCCGACCCCGCCGGCACGAGGCCGCGGCTCGGCTTGAGCCCGACCACGCCGCACGCGGCGGCGGGGATGCGGACCGACCCGCCGCCGTCCGACCCCGGCGCGCACGGGAGCAGGCCCGCCGCGACGGCGACGGCGGCGCCGCCGCTCGACCCGCCCGCCCCGAGGCCCGGGTCCCACGGGTTGCGTGCCACCGGCCCCGCCAGCGGCTCGGTGTACGCGGGGAAGCCGAGCTCGGGGGCGGTCGTGCGGCCGAGGCTCACCATGCCGGCGGCGTCGAGGACGTCGACGATCTCGTCGCTCACGGGCGGCACGACGGCGTCGTCGCCGGCGAAGGCGCGGGAGCCGAACCGGGCGGGCACGCCGGCCCGCATCCACAGGTCCTTGTCCCCGCCGGGCAGCCCCCACAGGGTCGCCCGGCCGTGCGCGCCGTCGCGCTCGAGGGCCGCCGTCCGCGCGCGCGCCGCCTCGGGGGCGACGGTGGCGAACGCCCCCAGGTCGGGGTTGGCGCGCTCGATCCGGGCGAGGAAGTGGTCGGCCACCTCGGTCGGCGTGAGCTCTCCCGCGCGCAGCAGGTCGCGCAACCGGGTGGCGGTCATCTCGTGCAGGGCGTCGTCCATGATCCGCACGCTACCCATCCCGCTGCCCGGGTCGCCGAACAGGCGGTTGACACCGGTATCGCGAGGAAGTTGGACGCATTCCGGCATCAACCGCCTGTTCGGCGAGGATGGGCCCGTGCATCACGACCTCGTCCTCGCCGGCCACGGCGTGCGCCTGGAGCCCCTGGGCCCGCAGCACGCCGCCGCGCTGTTCCCGCTGCTCGACGCCGACCTGTGGTTCGGCATGACGTCGCCCGTCCCGGCCGCGGTCGCCGACCTCGAGGCGTGGATAGAGGCGGGCGTCGCGACGCCGGGCACGATGGCGTTCGCCGTCGTGGGCGACGACGGCGCCGGTGGCCGTGGAACCGTGCGCGGGTCGACCCGCTTCTACGAGCTGGCGCCCGGGCCCGGGCGTGTCGAGATCGGCACCACCTTCTACGGCCGCGAGTGGTGGGGCGGCACCACGAACCCCGCGTGCAAGCTGCTGCTGCTGCGGCACGCGTTCGAGGAGTGGGGCCTGCGCCGCGTCGCGCTGCGCGCCGACTCCCGCAACACCCGGTCGTGCGCCGCCATCCAGCGGCTCGGTGCGAAGCCCGAGGGCGTGCTGCGCAAGCACCGCGTCGCCGCCGACGGCACGGTGGGCGACACCGCGTACTTCTCGATCGTCGACGACGAGTGGCCGGGCGTCCGCGCCGGCCTCGAGGCCCGGCTCGCCGCTCGCTGACCACCCCGCCGCTCGGCAGGTCGGCGGGCGCGGGCGGTGGGAGTCTGGACGGGTGACCACCGAGGACGCTCCCGCCGTCGACCCGGCCCCCGGCTCCGACGCCCACGACGACCGGGCGTTCTTCGGCCACCCCCGCGGCCTCGCGACGCTCTTCAGCCTGGAGGTCTGGGAGCGGTTCTCGTTCCTGGGGATGCAGGCGATCCTCGTCCTCTACTTCACCGCCTCGGTCGCCGACGACGGCCTCGCGATGGAGCCCGGCAACGCGGCGTCCATCGCCGCCGGCTACGGCACGATGGTCTACCTCGTGTCCGTGGGCGGCGGCTGGATCGCCGACCGCGTCCTCGGCTCCTACCGCGCGGTGCTGTGGGGCGGCATCCTCATCGCCGCCGGCCACTACACGATGGCGGTACCGGCAGAGATCTCCACGTGGATCGGGCTCGTGCTCATCAGCCTCGGCACCGGGCTGCTCAAGCCCAACGTGTCGACGCTCGTGGGCAAGCTCTACTCCACCGACGACGACCGCCGCGACGCCGGGTTCGCCCTGTACTACATGGGCATCAACGTGGGTGCGTTCGTCGGTCCGCTGGTCACCGGCTGGCTGGGCGCCGAGGTCGGCTGGCACTGGGGCTTCTCCGCCGCCGCGATCGGCATGACGGCGGGGCTGATCCAGTACGTCGTGGGGCGCCGGCGGATCCCGGGCTACGGCCGGCCGGCCGAGGCGCCCCTGCCGCCCGACGCCGCGCGCCGGACCCGCCTGCTCCTGCTCGGCGCGGCGGCGGCCGTGGTCGTCGTCCTCGTGGTGCTCGCCCTGGTCGGGCGGCTCAGCATCGCCGGGGTCGTGGACGCCCTCACCGTGATCGCGATGGTGGCGCCGATCGTCTACTTCACGGTGATGTTCCGCAGCCCGCGCGTGACGACCGAGGAGCGCGGCCGCCTGCGCCCGTTCCTCGTGCTGTGGATCGCGTCGGTGGCGTTCAACTTCGTGCTGTTCCAGGCGTACTCGGTGCTGATCCTGCTGGCCGAGGACCACGTGCAGCGGACCCTCTTCGGCTGGGACGTGCCGTCGGCCTGGTTCAGCTCCTACCTGGGCGCCGCCGAGGTGCTCGTCGCCCCGCTCGTCGCGGCCCTGTGGACGTGGCTGGGGCCGCGCCAGCCGCACGCGTCCAAGAAGGTCGCCTTCGGTGCCCTGCTCGGCGGCCTGTCCTACCTCGTCCTCGTGCCGGCCGTGAGCGGGCAGTCCGGCGACTGGCGGATCGCCGTCTGGTGGCTGCTGGTCTCCCTGACGCTGCTCGGCCTGGGTGACGTCCTGCTGCAGACCACCGGCCTGTCGGCCACCACGAAGCTCGCCCCGCTCGCGTTCTCCAGCCAGTCGATGGCGGTGTGGTTCCTGTCGATCGCGCTGGCCAACGGCATCCAGGCGCAGACCGTCCGCTTCTACGGCGAGGTGCCAGACGGCGTCTACTTCGCCGTCAACGGCGCCGTGCCCGTGATCGTCGCCGTCGTCGTGCTCGCCCTGTCGCCGTGGATGAAGCGCACCATGCACCCCGTCCACTGAGGCACCCGTCCACTGATCGTCCGAGCGCCGGAGGACCCATGCGCCACGTGACCGACCTGCCCTACGAGACCCTCGTCGAGGACCTGTGGATCCCCCTGGCCGACGGCACGCGCCTCGCGGCCCGCGTCTGGAGGCCCGTCGACCCGACGCCTGTCCCGGCGATCCTCGAGTACCTGCCCTACCGGCTGTCCGACTGGACGGCCCCGCGCGACGCCCAGCGCCACCCCTACTACGCGGGGCACGGGTACGCGTCGGTGCGGGTGGACATCCGGGGCAGCGGCAACTCCGACGGGTTCCAGGACGACGAGTACTCGCCCACCGAGCTCGCGGACGGGGTGGCCGTCGTGGAGTGGCTGGCGGCGCAGGGCTGGTGCGACGGGTCGGTCGGCATGTTCGGCATCTCGTGGGGCGGCTTCAACTCGCTCCAGATCGCGGCGCTCGCGCCCGAGCCGTTGAAGGCGATCGTCACGGTCTGCTCCACCGACGACCGCTACGACAACGACGTGCACTACACGGGCGGCTCCGTGCTGGCCGTCGACATGCACGCGTGGGCGGCCACGATGCTCGCGTTCTGCTCGCGCCCGCCGGACCCGGTGTACGTGGGGGAGGGCTGGCGCGAGCAGTGGCTCGACCGGCTGGAGCGCACCGAGCCGTTCGTGCACACCTGGCTGGACCACCAGAGCCGCGACGACTACTGGCGGCACGGCAGCGTCATCGAGGACTACTCGACGATCTCGGCGGCGGTGCTCGCCGTCGGCGGCTGGAACGACCCGTACCGCGACACCGTGCTGCGGCTCGCCGCGGCGGGCGACGACGGCGCCCTGCGCGCCCCCATGCGCGGCATCCTCGGCCCGTGGTCGCACCAGTACCCCGACCGCGGTCTGCCGCCGGGCCCGGCCATCGGCTTCCTGCAGGAGACGCTGCGCTGGTGGGACCACTGGCTCAAGGGCGCCGACCGCGGCGTCCTCGACGACCCGCCGCTGCGCGCGTGGATCAGCGAGTCCGTGCCGCCCGCCACCGTCTACGACGAGCTGCCCGGCCGGTGGGTGGGCGAGCCGTCGTGGCCGTCGCCGCACGTCTTCCCCCGCGAGCTGCCGCTCGTCGCCGTCGACGCCGACGACCCGCCAGAGGGCGGCCTGCGGACGACGGCGCCGACGGTCGGGGCGCTCGCGGGCGGCCACCCCGTGCCGACGTCGTGGCTGGTGGACTCGCCGTCGCACACCGGCGTGGACGCCGGCCGGTTCTTCCCGTTCGGCAACGACGCGGACCTGCCGCCCGACCAGCGGGAGGAGGACGGGCGGTCGCTCTGCTTCGACTCCGCCCCGCTCACCGCGCCGCTGGAGATCCTGGGGCGCGCCCGCGTGCGGCTGCGGCTCACGTGCTCGGGGGAGAAGGGGCAGGTCGTGGCGCGCCTGTGCGACGTCGGCCCGGACGGCTCGTCGACGCTCGTCACGCGCGGCGTGCTCAACCTGTCGGCCCGGCACGGTCGCGACCGCGTCGTGCCGTGGACGCCGGGCGCGACGGAGGAGGTGTCGTTCGAGCTCACCGGCACCGGCTACGCGCTGGCGCCCGGGCACCGGCTGCGCCTCGCGGTGTCCTCCGCGTACTGGCCGTGGGTCTGGCCGCAGCCCGGCGACGCCGTGCTCGCCGTCGCGGTCGGCGACGGTGCGCTGGAGCTGCCCGTGCACGACCGGGCGTCGTCGCACCCGCCCGTCGTCTTCGAGGAGCCCGAGCAGACGCCGCCGCTGGGCGTCGTCTTCGGCGAGGCGGGCGAGGCGCGGCCGGAGCGGCGGGTCGTGCGCGACGTCGCCGAGGGCCGGTGGCTGCTGGAGGTGGACCCGCGCTACGGCGGCACCCGCACCTACCCCGACGGCCTGGAGTTCACCGAGGACGCGCTCGAGCGGTACTGGATCGGACGGGACGCCACCAGCGCGCGCACCCGCTCGGACTGGACGGTGCGGCTGCGCCGCGACGCGGGCGACCCGCTGCCCGCGGGGATGGCCGGCGGCTGGGACGCGAGCGTCGTCACCCGGTCGGAGATCTCCTGCGACGACCACGCCTTCCACACCGAGAACGAGGTGGTGGCGCGCGACGGCGACGAGGTCGTCTTCGAGCGGCGGTGGACGCGGTCGATCCCGCGGACCGCGGGCTGACGGCTACCGCAGCAGCGGCGCGACCTCCTGCCCGAGGAACGCCGCGAACCCGTCGAGGTCCGGCTCGTCCTGCGTCGGCTGCGCGACGACGGTCGTGACGCCGAGCGCGGCGAAGCGGCGCAGCCCGTCGGCGACCTCCTCCGCTGAGCCCCACGTGGCGTGGTCGGCGAGGACCTCGTCGGAGGTCGCGTCGACGTCCCACTTCGCGAGCGAGGCACGCAGCCGGTCGGCCGCCCCGGCGCCGGTGGCGACCTGCGCGAACGCCACCGCCCGGAACGGGTGCGCGCTGCCCGGCCCGGACTCCGCGACGGGCGGCAGCCCGGCGGCCGCACGCCCCTCGTCGAGCAGCGCGATCGCCTCGCGGGCCCCCTGGACGCCGGCGTCCCCGTCGATGACGACGCCGTCGGCGATCTCGCCGACCAGCCGCATCGTCCTCGGGCCCTTCGCCGCCGCGACCACGGGCGGCGCGACGGCCGGCGGCCAGTCGAGGGCGACGCCGTCGAGGGTCACGTAGCGGCCGGACGTCGTGACCCGCTCCCCGGCGAGCAGCGCGCGGAGCGCGGTGACCTGCTCGCGCATGAGCGTCAGCGGCGACGCCACCCGGGCGCCGACCTGGCCCATCCAGTCCTGCACGCCGTGCCCCACGCCCGGCAGGAACCGACCGGGGAACATGCCGTCGATCGTCGCCGTCTCCATCGCGGTGAGCGCCACGTTGCGCAGCGGCAGCGGCATGACGCCGATCCCCACGCGCAGGCGTTCGGTGGCGCTCAGCATCGCCGCGGCCGCGGACGGGCCGGACTCGAGGAAGCAGTCCTCCCACAGCCAGACCTCGTCGAGGCCGGCGGCCTCGGCGGTGCGGGCGAACGGGACGAACCGCGAGGGCGGGTTGCCGTAGGGCGCGAGGATGCAGCCGAGGGTGGTCATGCACCCGATCCTGCCCCAGGCCCGCACGCCGAGGTAGTGCCCAGCGCCGCGAGGTAGTTCGAGGCGCCCCGCGGTTGTTTTGACACACAACCCGCCCCCCCCAAAAAAAACCCCACAATAGGGCGAAAGCCCGGGCACCCACTAAGATGGGGGGGGCCCAGGGCCCGGAATGGGGGCGGGCCC
>NZ_JBHTVC010000026.1:0-6911 GCF_042793275.1 Isoptericola sp. NPDC056578 | reverse complement strand
GCGGGCCGGTGGATGCAGCGCTGGGGGGACATCCCCCCCAACCTGCCCCCGCCCCGCACGCCTGGTTAGCCCCCCGCCCGGCGCGTTATTACGAGGCGCCCCCTGGTTTTCCGCACTACCTCGCGGCGCTCCGAACTACCTCCGCAGCTCTCGGGCTACCTCGCGGACACCAGGTCAGAGCGGCGTGACCGTGCCGCGGAAGTGCTGGCGGCCGCGGCCGCCGTTCCAGCCGACGTAGGCGAAGCCGCCGCCGTCGGCCGGGGTCACGGCCACGTCCACCGTGCCGGGCAGCAGCACGGGCGAGGCGAACTCGACCGTCCAGCGGTACGCCTCGCCGCGCGCGTGCCCGACGTCGGCCAGGGCACGCGCCGCCGTGTACATGCCGTGCGCGATGGCGCGCGGGAAGCCGAACGCCTTGGCGGACAGCGCCGACAGGTGGATCGGGTTCCGGTCGCCCGAGACCGCGCCGTACGCGCGGCCGGTGCCCGGCCCGAGCGCCCACCGGCCGGTGGGCAGCGGGGGCGTCCACGTGCCCGTGGGCGCGCGGTCCTCGCCGTCGTGCTCGTCCTCCGCGTCCGTCCCGGGCGCCGTCCACGGCAGGTGGAAGCCCTTGGCGAGGTAGGTCGACACGCCCCGCCACACCGGGGCGGAGCCCGGGTCCGCCTGGCGGCGCACCTCGGCGACGAGGTCCACCTGCACGCCGCGCTTGTGCGGGCGCAGGTTCTCGGCCCAGGCGCGCACCTCGAGCGCGTCGCCCAGGACGACGGGCCCGCGGAGCTCGACGTCGTTCGCCAGGTGCACCATCCCCAGCAGCGGCAGCGGGAAGTCCCCACGCACCATGACCGCCGTCGCGAGCGGGAACGCGAGCACGTGCAGGTACCCGGCCGGGAGCACGTCGGTGACGGGCTCGTGCAGCAGCCGCTGGTAGTCGTGCAGGTGGTGGGCGAGGTCCGCCGTCGGCACGTCGGAGACGCGGTACGCGACGTCGGGCAGCGTCAGGGGAGCAGCCTCCCCGTCGCCCTCCGACCGCCCCTGGCCGATGACGGGCAGGCCCGGCATCGCGCGCCCCGCGGCGATGCGGCCGGAGGCGGCGGCGCCGCGCGCGTAGAGGCTGCCGAGGCCCGGCAGGGTGGGCAGGGTCTCGACGCGCAGCGGCTCGCCGGCGCTGGTGGCCGGCGCGCTCGCCGTCACCGCCCCACCAGGTTCTGCCCGCACACGCGCAGCACCTGGCCGTTGACACCGGCGGACGCCGGCGACGCGAGGAAGACGATCGCCTCGGCGACGTCGACGGGCTTGCCGCCCTGCTGCAGCGAGTTGAGCCGACGGGCCACCTCGCGGGTGGCGAACGGGATCGACGCCGTCATCTCGGTCTCGATGAAGCCGGGGGCGACGGCGTTCGCGGTGCCGCCGCGCGCGGCGACGAGCGGGGCCGTCGCGCGGGTGTGCCCGATGACGCCCGCCTTGGAGAAGCCGTAGTTCGTCTGGCCCTTGTTGCCGGCGATGCCGGAGGTCGACGCGAGCGAGACGATCCGCAGCCCGTCCACGCCCTCGCCCCCGTCGAGGCCGAGCAGCTGGTCGTTGATGCGCAGCTGGGCCTCGAGGTTGACGGCGATGACGGAGTCCCACTGGGCGGGCTTCATGTTGGCCAGCAGCTTGTCGCGCAGGATGCCCGCGTTGTGCACCACGACGTCGAGGCCGCCGTGGCGGGTGCGCGCGTGCTCGAGGATGCGGCGGCCCGCGTCCTCGGCCGTCACGTCGAGCTGGAGCGCCGTGCCGCCGACCGCGTTGGCGGTGCGGGCCAGGCCCTCGCCGGCCGCGGGGACGTCCACGCACACGACGGTGGCGCCGTCGCGGGCGAGGGTCTTCGCGATCGCGGCGCCGATGCCTCGGGCGGCCCCGGTGACGACGGCGACCTTCCCGGCCAGAGGCCGGTCCCAGTCGGCCGGAGCCTCGGCGTCGGCCGGGCCGACCGGCAGCAGCTGGCCGTCGACGTAGGCCGAGCGGGCGGACAGGAAGAAGCGCAGCGTCGCGAGCACCGAGGTGGCGTTCACGGCGGCGCCGTCGGTGAGCACGATCCCGTTGCCGGTGGCGCCCGCGCGCAGCTCCTTGGCGAGCGAGCGCAGAAAGCCGTCGACGCCGTTGCGCGCCGCGGCGAGCGCGGGGGCGTCGCCGTCGGCGGCCGCGCGCGAGACGGTGACGACGCGCCCGTTCGTGGCGAGCCGGCGCAGGACCGAGCCCGTGGCCAGCACGGCCGCGGAGACGTCGGTGGGTCGCTCCGACTCGGTGAGCACGAGGAGCACGGCGCCCCAGCGCGCGTCGTCGGTGGGCTGACGGCGCACGTCGAGGCCCCAGCCGTGGAGCTCCTTGGCGAGGGTGTCCGCGTCGCCGGTGGACGCGTCGTCCGAGACGACGAGGACGGGCCCGACGGTGAGCGGGTCGCCCGCGCGGAAGCGCCGCAGGATCGCGGGGCGCGGCAGGCCCAGCTTCTTCGCGAGCGTCTTGGTGAAGCCGGAGTTGACGGCCTTGGTGTAGGAGTCGGTCACGGGGCTCCCTCTCAGACGGACTCGACGACGGCGGTGGCCCCGAGGCCGCCGGCGGCGCAGACGGAGATCAGGGCGCGGGCCGGCCGGCCGGTCTCGGCGGCCTTCGCGGCGACCAGCTTGGCCGCCGTCGCAAGGATGCGCCCGCCGGTCGCGGCGAACGGGTGGCCGGCCGCGAGCGACGAGCCGTTGACGTTGAGCTTCTCCCGGTCGACGCTGCCGAGCGGCGTGTCGAGGCCGAGCTCCGCCTTGCAGTAGTCGGCGTCCTCCCACGCGGCGAGCGTGGTGAGGACGGTCGACGCGAACGCCTCGTGGATCTCGAAGAAGTCGAAGTCGTCGAGGGTCAGGCCGTTGCGGGCCAGCAGGCGCGGCACCGCGTGCACGGGCGCCATGAGGAGTCCGTCGTGGCCGTGCACGAAGTCGACGGCGGCGGTCTCGGCGTCGACGAGACGCGCGAGCACCGGCAGGTCGCGCTCGGCGGCCCACGCGGCCGACGACAGCAGCACGGTGGAGGCGCCGTCGGTCAGCGGCGTGGAGTTGCCGGCCGTCATCGTGGGCTCGGCGGGCTCGGCGAGGCCGCGGCCGAACACCGGCTTGAGCTTCGCGAGCTTCTCCAGCGAGGTGTCCGCGCGGAGGTTGTCGTCACGGGTCAGGCCGCGGAACGGCGTGACCAGGTCGTCGAAGAACCCGGCGTCCCACGCGGCGGCGAGGTGCTGGTGGCTGGCGAGCGCGACCTCGTCCTGCGCGGCGCGGGAGATGCCCCAGCGGGCGGTGGTGATCGCCTGGTGCTCACCCATCGACAGGCCGGTGCGCGGCTCGTCGGTGGCGGGGGTGAGGGGCTTGAGGTCGGCGGGGCGGATCTTCGCGAAGGCCTTGAGGCGGGCCTGGAGCGTCTTGGCGTGCGACGCGTCGAGCAGCGCCCGGCGCAGCCCCTCGCTCACGGCGACCGGGGCGTCGGAGACGGTGTCGGAGCCGCCGGCGACGCCGGACTCGATCTGGCCGAGGCGGATCTTGTTCGCGACGGTGATCGCGGCCTCGAGGCCGGTCGCGCACGCCTGCTGCAGGTCGAACGCGGGGGTCTGGGGCGACAGCGAGGAGCCGAGCACGGACTCGCGGATCAGGTTGAAGTCGCGCGAGTGCTTGAGGACCGCGCCGCCCACGACCTCGCCGAGGCGCTCACCCTGCAGCCCGTACCGGGCGACGAGCCCTTCGAGCGCCGCGGTGAACATCTCCTGGTTGGAGGCGTCGGCGTACTTCTTGCCGGCGCGCGAGAACGGGATGCGGTTGCCGCCCACGATCACGGCGTCGCGCACGCCCGCGGGGGCGGACGGCGACGGGGCGGGGGTGGTCCTCCGGGACGTGCTCCGGGGGGAGCCGTCGGACGGCTTGCGTGTAGCCACAGCGATAGATCCTTCACTCCGTCGGTCAGGTAGGACTCACAGTACCTGATACTCTCAGTCCCGTGAGACGAGTCACAAGGTGCGGCCGATGAGGGCCGCGGAACAGCTCGACGCCCGTTCGACCCCGGACGGCCGCGCGGCCCTCGACGGTCGTTCGACGCGCTGGGACGATCATCGCGCCGCACGCCGGGCGCAGCTCGTCAACGCCGCGCGCAAGGCCGTGCACCGCGGCGGCCCCGGGGTCTCGATGGACGAGATCGCGGGCGAGGCGGGCACGTCCAAGTCGATCGTCTACCGGTACTTCGAGGACAAGGCGGGGCTGCGCCTCGCCGTGGCCGCGCACGTCGTGGCGACGATGCACGACGCCCTCCGCGAGGCGGCCGAGGCCGCCCCCACCCCGCACGCTGCCCTGCGCGCGATGGTCCGGGTGTACCTCGAGATGATCGAGCACTCGCCCAACGTCTACTGGTTCGTCACCCGTACCGCCATCGGCGGCAACGAGCCCGCCCCCGGCGCCGTCGGGACCGGGCAGGTCGAGGCGCTCGGCGCGTACCTCGACTCCGTGATCGAGCTGGTGGCCGAGCCCTTCGCCAGGGCCGTCCAGGTGCCCCCGGCGCTCGCCGCCGCCTGGGCCGCCGGGGCCGTCGGCTTCGTACGCGGCGCCGGCGAGTGGTGGCTCGGCCATGACGGAGCCGACCGGCTCACCCGGGAGGAGCTCACCGAGCAGGTGACGCTCTGGCTGTGGACCGGCCCCGTCGGCGTCCTCCACCACGAGGGCATGACGCCTCCCGACCCTTCGACCCCCATCCCCGCACCCCCGCAGGAGAACCGATGACCACGACGTCCGACCGTCCCGCGACGACGCAGGCCGCCGGCAGCGTGCCCGCCCCCAAGGCGACCCCGCGCGTCGACGTGGCCGGCCTGTCCGAGCAGCTGCTCGGCCGGTGGCCGGAGTGGCGCCGCCACGCCCGCGCGCGCTCGACCGACCCGACCTTCTGGAAGGACGAGTCGCTCTCGATGGCGGAGCACCGCGAGCGCGTGCTCGAGCAGATGAAGCTGCTCGCCACCGACGAGAAGCACCAGGTCTGGCTCGGGTACCCGACGCGCCTCGGCGGGGCCGACGCCCCGGGCGCGAACCTGGCGGGCTTCGAGGAGCTCGCCGTCGCCGACCCGTCGCTGCAGATCAAGGCGGGCGTCCAGTGGGGCCTCTTCGGCTCGGCGATCCTCCACCTGGGCACCCCGGAGCAGCAGGACCGTCTGCTGCCGGGCGCCATGGACCTGTCCGTGCCGGGCGCGTTCGCGATGACGGAGATCGGGCACGGCTCGGACGTCGCGTCGGTGGCCACGACCGCCACCTACGACCCGGAGACCGAGGAGTTCGAGATCCACACGCCGTTCCGCGCGGCGTGGAAGGAGTTCCTCGGCAACGCGGCGGTGCACGCCACGGCGGCCACCGTCTTCGCGCAGCTGATCACGAACGGCGTCAACCACGGCGTGCACTGCTTCTACGTGCCGGTGCGCGACCCGGAGACCATGGAGTTCCTGCCCGGGATCAGCGGGCACGACGACGGCCTCAAGGGCGGCCTGCGCGGCGTCGACAACGGGCGGCTCGCCTTCGACCACGTGCGCATCCCGCGTACGGACCTGCTCGCCCGCTACGGCGCGGTCGCCGCCGACGGCACGTACTCGTCGTCGATCGACAGCCCCGGCCGCCGCTTCTTCACCATGCTCGGCTCGTTGGTGCAGGGCCGCGTGTCCCTGGACGGCGCGGCGTCGACGGCGTCCAAGCTGGGCCTCGCCATCGCCGTGAAGTACGGCGCCGAGCGCCGGCAGTTCACCTCGTCGTCGCCGATCGAGGAGACGGTGCTGCTGGACTACGCGACGCACCGCCGCCGCCTGTTCCCCCGCATCGCGGAGACCTACGCGACGCACTTCGCGCACGACCGCCTCCTCGACCTGTTCGACGACGTCTTCTCCGGCGAGAAGGACACCCCCGAGAACCGCGAAGACCTCGAGACGATGGCGGCGGCGCTCAAGGCGACGTCGACCACGTTCGTGCTGGAGACGCTGCAGGAGGCCCGCGTCGCCTGTGGCGGCGCCGGCTTCATCACCGAGAACCGCATCACGAGCCTGCACCACGACATGGACGTGTACGCCACGTTCGAGGGCGACAACACGGTGCTGCTGCAGCTCGTCGCCAAGCGCCTCGTGGGCGACTACGCGAAGGCGCTCAAGGGCGCCACGTCGACGCCGGCCGGCATCGCCCGGTTCGTCGTCGACCGCGCCGCGGACGCCGCGCTGCACCGCACCGGCCTGCGCCGGGCCGGCCAGGCCCTCGCCGACGTCGGCGACCCGCGCCGCGCGGCCGGGCACCTGCGCGACGCCGAGACGCAGCGCGAGCTGCTCGCCGACCGCGTCGCGACGATCGTCGAGGACGTCGCCATGGCGCTGCGCCCCGCGCAGAAGGCCGACCCCGTCACGGCCGCGCGGATCTTCGACGAGAACCAGGTGCAGCTCGTCGAGGCGGCCAGGGCGCACGCGGACCTGCTGCGCTGGTCGGCGTTCACCGATGCCCTCGAGCAGATCGAGGACCCGGGCACGCGCCGCGTGATGACCTGGGTGCGCGACGTCTTCGGGCTCACGCTCATCGAGCGCAACCTCGCCTGGTACCTCATCAACGGGCGGCTGTCCGCGCAGCGTGCCCGCACGGTGACGTCGTACGTCGACCGCCTGCTCGACCGCCTGCGTCCGCACGCCGTCGACCTCGTCGACGCGTGGGGCTACGGGCCGGAGCACCTCCGGGCGGTCATCGCGTCCGGCATCGAGGCGGAGCGGCAGGACGAGGCGCGGGCGTACTACGCCCAGCAGCGGGCCGACGGCACCGCGCCGGTCAGCGAGAAGGCGCTGAAGAAGCAGAAGCGCTCCTGACGGCGAGAGAGACGCCCGGACGGGACTGCGTCGACCGCAGTCC
>NZ_JBHTVC010000025.1:0-72998 GCF_042793275.1 Isoptericola sp. NPDC056578 | reverse complement strand
GCGCACCGCGACGGTGCGCCCCTCGTCGTCGACTCGGGTGGGAGCCGGGGAAGTGTGTGCGGCTCAGACCTCGGCCGCGACGATGTCGATGACCTTGCGGCCACGACGCGTCGCGAAGGCCACCGAGCCGGCGGTCAGCGCGAACAGCGTGTCGTCGCCGCCACGGCCGACGTTGTCGCCGGGGTGGAAGTGGGTGCCGCGCTGGCGGACGATGATCTCGCCCGCCTTGACGACCTGGCCGCCGTAGCGCTTGACGCCGAGGCGCTGGGAGTTCGAGTCACGACCGTTGCGCGAGGAGCTCGCGCCCTTCTTGTGTGCCATCTGTCAGACCTGCTTTCTGCGAAGAACGAGGGGATCAGTGCCGCGGGCCGTGCTGCGGGGTGTCGCGCTCGGCCCGGCGGTGAGTCACTTGATGCCGGTGACCTTGAGGCGGGTCAGCGACTGGCGGTGACCCTGGCGCTTGCGGTAACCGGTCTTGTTCTTGTACTTGAGGATCGTGATCTTGGGACCCTTCTCGTCCCGCACGACCTCGGCGGTGACCTTGACCTTCGCCAGCTTCGCGGCGTCGGTGGTCACCTTCTCCCCGTCCACCAGAAGCAGAGCGGGCAGCTCCACCGTGTCACCGGCCTGGGCCTTGAGGCGGTCCATGACGACGATGTCCCCGACGGACACCTTCTCCTGACGGCCACCGGCCTTGACGATCGCGTACACCACGTTGCTGCTCATCTCTCCTGGTCTGGGCATGTCGCACGACGTTCTTCACCGACTTGGTCTGCAACTCGGCCCGCCGCGGCGGTCGAGTGCGGTGCGTCGTGGACACACGGGACTGGCACGCCACAGGCGCGCCGACGTCCAAGACTACGTCACGGCGCCGATCGGTTCAAACGTCCTCCCCCGCCGGCGGCCGTGACGTACCCCACCTCGCGAACGCTCCGCTCAGCCCTCGAGCACGAACGTCACCTGCAGGTCCACCTGCCACGCGACGATCGCGCCGTCCGACACCTCCACCTTCTGCTCCTTGACCCAGGCGCCGGTGATGTGGCGGACCGTCTGGCCCGCCCGCTCGAGGCCGACGCGGATCGCGTCCTCGAAGCTTGTGTCCGAGCGGGCCGTGATCTCCGTGACGCGCGCGACCGTGCCTGCCATGTCGTCCTCCGATCTTGGGCGGCCGACGTCCGTCGCCGACCGTCCCTCCGATCGTCGCCCCGGCCGGGTCCGCTCGCCCGGCGTCGCTCGCCCGGCGTCCCGCCCGGTGTCCGGACCGCTCCGGGGCGACGATGGGGACATGACCGGGCGGACCGGAGCGCCAGACCTGCCGACCGGGGCCGGAGGCGTCGACGACGCGGTGACGGCCGCGCTGCGCGCCGTCGACCGGCGCGGCTTCCTGCCCCGCGCCAGGGCCCGCTGGGCCGAGGCGGACAGCCCCGTCGAGATCGGGCACGGCCAGACGTGCTCGCAGCCGTCGACCGTCGCGGCGATGCTCCGGCTTCTCGACGTGCCCGTCGGCGCGGACGTGCTCGACGTCGGGTCCGGCTCCGGCTGGACGACGGCGCTGCTCGCCCGCCTCGTCGGACCCACCGGGTCGGTGCTGGGGCTCGAGCGGCACGCGGACCTCGCCGTCTGGGGCGCGGCCAACGTGCGACGCACCGGCATGGCCTGGGCCCGGGTGGCCCGAGCCGTCCCCGGACGCCTCGGCGCCCCGCGCGCCGGCGGGTGGGCCCGCGTGCTGGTGTCCGCCGCGCCCGCGCGGCTGCCCCCGGAGCTGGTCGACCAGGTCGCGCGCGGCGGCCGGATGGTGATCCCCGTGCGGCACGTGATGGTGCTCGTGACCCGGGACGAGCACGGTGAGGTCCGCACGTCCGAGCACGGGACCTACTCGTTCGTCCCGCTCGTGGAGGACCGGGCCTGACCTCGGACCTCCGCGAGCGGGACGCGTGCCCGTGCTCGATGTCCTCGCCGACCCCTTGTCGGCCGACGCGGCCTGGGCCGGGGCCACCGTGAGGCCGGTGGCCACGACGGCCCCCGCGAGGGTCGCGGCGACCTTGCGCTTCATCCCTGTCCTGTCCGACGTCCTGCTGCGCGCCGAAGGAGACCCCGCAGCATGGCGGCGGCCGGCGAGGATGAACGTCTGCCATGCTCGGCGTCGTGAGCGACACCGACGTGGCGGTCGAGGCCGCCCTGGCGGGCGCGACCGAGGTCGCCGACGCCTTCCGACGCCCCGTGACCCGCCACGCGAAGGTGGGGCTGGACTTCGCCACCGACACCGACGTCGCCGCCGAGCAGGCGGTGCGCGCCGTCCTCGCCGCGGCCCGGCCCGGCGACGCCGTCGTCGGCGAGGAGCTCGGCACGTCCGGCGGCGACGCCGCCCGGCGGTGGTACGTCGACCCCCTGTGCGGCACGCTCAACTTCGCCGCCGGCGTCCCGTCGTTCGGCGTCAACGTCGCCCTCGTGGAACGGCGCGACGGGATCGAACGGGTCCTGGCCGCGGCCGTCGCGGACCCCCTCACCCGCGAGGTGGTGTGGACCGACGGCGTGCGCACCCGCGTGCGGGACGCGGCCGGGTCCCCCGAGGTCGACGCCTCCCCCACCCCCGTGACCCGCCTCGTGAACGTGGACGTCGACAACGGCGGGGCGACGCCGGCGCTCGTCGCCGACGCCGGGCTGCGCGCGGCCTGGGCGGTGCGGGTCGCGTCCAGCTCGCTCGCGCTCGCCTGGGTGGCCGCCGGCCGCCATGCCGCCTACGTGACCGGGGCCGACGTCGACGGCAGCGTCCACTTCCTGCCCGGCGTGGCCGTGTGCGAGGCGGCCGGATGCGTCGTCACGGACCTCGACGGCGGGCCCGTGCGCGGCGGGCGCGGGATCCTCGCGGCCGCCGACGCCGCCACGGCCCGGGAGGTGCTCGACCGGCTCCGCGCTCTGGGGGGACAACCCCCTTGTCCCGAACCTACGGCCCCGTAGGCTCGGGGCATCCGCGCGACCGAGCGACCGCTCACACCTCGGCTGGGAAGTCGACCCCGACCCCTGCGAGGCACGCATGCCCCCAGTCGTCCCGGCCGTACTCGACAGCTCCGCCGCCCCGCGCGACGGTGCCGCCGCGAAGTTCACCAGCACGTACGGTGCCCTGTCCCGGGAGGTGCGCGACGCCGGGCTGCTGAGCCGGGCGTACGGCTACTACCTCGTCAACGGGCTGGTCCTCCTCCTGGCGCTCGGCGGCGTCGCGACCGGGTTCGTCCTGCTGGGCGACTCGTGGTTCCAGCTCCTGATCGCGGCAGCGCTCGGGGTCGTGCTCACGCAGCTGGCGTTCCTCACGCACGAGACGGCGCACCGGCAGGTCTTCGCGTCCGGGCCGCTCAACGACCGCGTCGGCCGCATCCTGGCGAACGCCGTGGTCGGTATCAGCTACTCGTGGTGGATGACGAAGCACACCCGCCACCACGCCAACCCCAACCAGGTGGGCAAGGACCCCGACGTCGCCCCCGGCGTCATCTCGTTCACCGCGGAGGCGGCCGCCGACCACCACGGGTTCCTGGGCGCGATCACGCGCCGCCAGGGGTGGCTGTTCTTCCCCCTCCTCACCCTCGAGGGGCTCAACCTGCACGTGACCGCCGTGCGTTCGCTGCTGACCGGCCCGCCCGAGGAGCGCGCGTCCCGCCGACGCGAGCTCGTGACGATCCTGGTGCGCCTCACCGTCTACGTGGCGGTCGTCCTGTGGTGGCTGCCCCTGGGCCTCGGGTTCGCCTTCCTCGGCGTGCAGCTCGCCGTGTTCGGCGTCTACATGGGTGCGACGTTCGCGCCCAACCACAAGGGCATGACGATGATCCCCGAGGGCAGCAAGATCGACTTCCTGTCGAAGCAGGTGCTCACGTCGCGCAACGTGCGCGGGGGCGCCTGGATGAGCGTCCTGATGGGCGGCCTCAACCTCCAGATCGAGCACCACCTGTTCCCGAGCATGCCGCGTCCCCACCTGGCGCGCGCCCGGCTGATCGTCCGGGAGCACTGCGCGCGTCTCGGGATGCCGTACACCGAGACCTCGCTGCTGCGCTCGTACGCGATCGTCGTGCGCTACCTCAACGAGGTCGGGCTGGCCGCCCGCGACCCGTTCGACTGCCCGATGCGCCAGCAGCTCGGGCGCCGCTGACCGTCGGGCGGCGCGGCGGCGTCCCCCTCGTCAGCCGGCGCGGTGCTGCCGGCAGCGCGCCTCGTACGACTCGGACCCGCCCACGTGCCCCGACGTCGGGGCCAGCGCGTCGTCGTCGGTCGGCGCCTGTTCGATCCGGACGTGGAACGCCGCGTCGCGACCGCAGACCGCGCACACCGCGGTGAGCTTGGTGACCGACTCGGCGACCGCCATCAGCTCGGGCAGCGGCGCGAACGCCCGGCCGTCGAACGTCACGGACAGCCCGGCCACCACCACGACGAGTCCCGCGTCGGCCAGCGCCGTCGCGACGTCCACGAGGTCGGGGCCGAAGAACTGCGCCTCGTCGACCGCCACCAGCTCCGTGCCCGCCGTGACGAGCCCCGGGATCTCCTCGGCGTGCCGCACGTTGCGCGAGGGCACCTCCAGCCCGGAGTGGGACGCCACCCGGCCCGGCCCGCTGCGCGTGTCGAGCTCGTGCGCGACGACGAGGACGCCCCGGCGTGCCACCTGCGCGCGGTGCACCCGGCGCACCAGCTCCTCCGTCTTGCCGGCGAACATCGGGCCGGCGATCACCTCGAGCCGTCCACCGCTGCGGTCGTCCCCCGTCATGGCCCGAGCATGACACGCCGAGGTCGAAGCGAAGGGCCCGAGGTCGATGTCCTGGACATCGACCTCGGGCCCTTCGCTTCGACCTCGCGGTCAGGTCACTCGGTAGGTCATTCGGTGCCGGTCACTCCCGCGGCCGCAGCCTCCCCAGCACCCGACTGAGCAGGCTTCGGGGCTCCGGCTCCTTTCCGCGCGCGGCGCGGAGCCTTCTTCGCGGGCTTCGTGGCCGCCGCGGGCGCCGTGTCGGCCGCGGCCTCGGGCTCGGCCGCCGGCTCCGACTTCCGCTCGGGCAGCTCGATGAGCGTCTCCGGCGCGACGGGCGTCACGGCCGAAGGCTCCACGGGCTCGGGCAGGTCCAGGGGCTCGGGCCGGTCCAGGGGCGCCGGGGCAGCGGTGGCCGGAGCCGCCGCCGGGGCGGCGTCCTTGGCACCTTCCGCGGCCTCGTGCTTGGCCTCGTCCTTGGCGTCGTGCTCGTGCTCGTGGGCGTGCGCCGCGGCGGCCGCGATCGTGGCGAGCGTGGCCTTGACGGCCTCGCGCGCCTCGGAGCGGTCCTCGGGCAGGGTCGGCACCTCGGCTGCGGGCGCCGGGGTCGCCGGCTCGCCCTGCTTGCCGCCGCGCTTGCGGCGCGACCGCTTCGCCCCCTCGCCCTGGTCGCCGTCGTGGTGCTGGTGGGCACCGTTCTTCTCGATCGGCTCGCTGTGCACGATGAACCCGCGGCCCTTGCAGTGCTCGCAGGTCTCGGAGAACGCCTCGACCAGGCCCTGGCCCACGCGCTTGCGGGTCATCTGCACGAGACCGAGCGAGGTCACCTCGGCCACCTGGTGCTTGGTGCGGTCGCGGCCCAGGCACTCCACCAGACGGCGCAGCACGAGGTCGCGGTTCGACTCGAGCACCATGTCGATGAAGTCGATGACGACGATGCCGCCGATGTCGCGCAGCCGCAGCTGGCGCACGATCTCCTCGGCCGCCTCGAGGTTGTTCCGCGTGACGGTCTCCTCGAGCGTGCCGCCCGCGCCGGTGAACTTGCCGGTGTTGACGTCGATGACCGTCATGGCCTCGGTGCGGTCGATGACCAGCGACCCGCCGGACGGCAGCCAGACCTTGCGGTCCATGCCCTTGGCGAGCTGCTCGTCCACGCGGTGCACGGCGAACACGTCGGTGTTCTCCGTCCACTTCGTCACGCGGTCGCGCAGGTCGGGGGCGAGCTCCTCGACGTACTGGGCGATCTCGTCCCACGCGCCCTGGCCCTGGATCTGCAGCGACGAGAAGTCGTCGTTGAAGATGTCGCGGACGACGCGGATCGCGAGGTCGGGCTCGCCCTGCAGCAGCGCCGGGGCGCTGGCCGACGACGACTTCTTCTGGATCGCGGCCCACTGGGCCTCGAGGCGCTCGACGTCGGCGCGCAGCTCCGCCTCGCTCGCGCCCTCGGCGGCGGTGCGCACGATGACGCCGGCGCCGTCGGGCACGACGTCGCGCAGGATCTTCTTGAGCCGGCTGCGCTCGGTGTCGGGCAGCTTGCGGCTGATGCCGGTCATGCCGCCGCCCGGCACGAACACCAGGTAACGGCCCGCGAGCGTGACCTGCGAGGTCAGGCGCGCGCCCTTGTGCCCGATCGGGTCCTTCGTGACCTGCACGAGCACGGAGTCGCCCGACTTCAGGGCCTCCTCGATGCGGCGCGGCTGGCCCTCGAGCCCCGCGGCGTCCCAGTTCACCTCGCCGGCGTACAGGACGGCGTTGCGCCCCTTGCCGACGTCGACGAACGCGGCCTCCATGCTGGGCAGCACGTTCTGCACGCGGCCGAGGTAGACGTTGCCCACCATCGACGCCTGCGACTGCTGCGAGACGTAGTGCTCCACGAGCACGCCGTCCTCGAGCACGGCGATCTGCGTGCGGCCGTCGCGCTCGCGCACCACCATCGACCGCGTCACGGACTCGCGGCGCGCGAGGAACTCGGCCTCGGTGATGATCTGGCGGCGGCGGCCGGCGTCGCGGCCCTCGCGGCGGCGCTGGCGCTTCGCCTCGAGGCGCGTCGAGCCCTTGAGGGCCGTGACCTCGTCGCGGTCACGGGTACGCGCCACGGCGGCCTCGGCCCGCTCCTGGCGGGTGCCGCGGCGACGGCGACGACGGCGACGGCTCGAGGCGGACTCGCCGCCCTCGTCCTCGCCCTGCTCGTCGGCCTGGTCCTCGCCGCGGCCGTGGTCGTCGACCTCGGTCTCGGCGGGGCGCTCGTCCTCGCCGGCACCCTCGTCGGAACCGTCCTCGTCGTCCAGGTCCTCGCCCTCGGGGCGGCGACCGCCCCGACGGCCGCGTCCACCCCGGCGCCGGCGCCGGCGCGGGCGGATCTCGTCGTCCTCGCCGTCCTCGTCGCTCAGGTCCTCCGGGCCCAGGTCGACGAGCTCGACGCCCTCGGCCACGAGCTCGGACTCGATCGCGCCGACCTCCTCGACCGCGGCGGCCTCGTCCTCGCTGAGCTCGACGTCGGCCACCCGCTCCGTGGACGCCGGCGACCCGACGGGCTCCGCAACCTGGGCGTCGGCGGCGGCGGGCGCCTCGACGGGAGCCTCCGGAGCCACCTGCTCGGCGGGCTCCGCGGCCTTCGCGGCGCGGGTGCCGCGGGTCGCACGGCGCGACCGGGTCCGCGTCGGCTCGTCCTTCGGCGTCTCGACGGCGGGCGCCGGAGCCTTCTCGGGTGCGCTCGTCGCGACCTCGGGCTCGGGCGCGCTCGTCGCCTCCTCGGCCGGCGCGTCGTGCGGGCGCGGCGGGCCGGCGGGGGCCTGCGCGCGGCGGGACCGGCGCGCGGTCGACAGGTCGGGGGCCTGGAACAGCACGGCCGTCGTCGCGAGGCGCGGGGTGGCCGACCCGCCGCCTCGCACGGCCGGCGAGCGCGGCGCGGTCTGCTCGGCGGTCTTCTCCGCGGCGGCCTCAGGCCTCTCCTCCGCGGCAGCGGCCTGCCCGGCGGGCTTCTCGGCGTCCTTCGCCGCGCCGGCGCCCTTCCGGGTGGTGGCCTTCTTGGTCGCCCGCTTCGCGGGCGCCTTCTTCGCGGGGGCGGCCTCCTCGGCGTCGGCCTGCGCGGTCTCCTCGGCGGGCTCGGCGGCGGGGACCTCGTCCTTCGACGCAGCCGTGCGGCGGGCGCGGGTGCGCGTGCCGCCGGACGTGCTGCGCCCCTTGGCCGGCGCGGCCTCGGGCTCGGCGGCAGGAACCTCGTCGGCCGGCTCGGCGGCGGCGGGCTCGGTGGTGGCCTCGGTGGTGGCCTCGGGCTCGGTGGCGCGCTGCGCTCCGGTGGTGCGGGTGGCGCGGCGGCGGGAGCGCGCCGGCTTCTCGGCGACCTCGTCGGCCGCACGCCCGGCGGGCCCCTCCGGCAGCACGATGTCGGCGAGCGACGCGGCGCCGCCCGCGGCCGTCTCGGCCTGGGCGTCGGCACGGTCCGGCAGGACCAGGTCGGAGAGGGGGGCGGCCGCGGGGGCGGCGGGCTGCTCGGCCTGCGGGCCCTGGGGTGCGGCGGCGGCCCGGGTGGCGCGACGGCGGGCGGGCTTGCGGGCTGCGGCGTCGGTCGGGTTGTCGGACGTCACGAAAAGCGCTCCAGCTCCGGCGGCCCCGCCCCCACACGTGCGGGCCACCGGTGGTCGTCGTCGGACGCGCGCGCTGCTCAGCGCGCCGGCCGACGGAAGTCTCGGTTCCGGCTGCGGCACCGCGCTCTTCGCGGACGCCCGCCGCCCGGCCTCGTGGCCTGGCGGCGGCATCGCGTGCGGATCGCGAGTGCTGCGAGCTCGTGGGCCGCCCCGGGATGTGGGCCAGGACGGCTTCGCACCAGTATCGCATCCTGCGCGCCCCGCCGCGTGACCCGACGCCGCACGTCGCGGGCGCGACCCGCCCCGGCTTGACTTGTGAAGACCTTCACTACTTAGATCGTGAAAGTCTTCACGAATCCCGTCCCGTGACGACGACAGCGCTGGTCGTGCGCCCGCGCACCGGTGGTCCTACGGTCGAGAGACCGGTCGGACGAACGAGCAAGGAGAACCCCGTGGACGCCCTCGCACTGGCCCGCTGGCAGTTCGCCATCACGACCGTGTACCACTTCATCTTCGTCCCGCTGACCATCGGCCTCGCACCGCTGGTCGCCGGGATGCAGACGGCGTGGGTCGTCACCAAGAAGGAGCGCTGGCTCCGGCTGACCAAGTTCTTCGGCAAGCTCCTGCTGATCAACTTCGCGCTGGGCGTGGTCACCGGCATCTGGCAGGAGTTCCAGTTCGGGATGGCGTGGAGCGAGTACTCCCGCTTCGTCGGCGACGTCTTCGGCGCGCCGCTCGCGATGGAGGCGCTGGCGGCCTTCTTCGTCGAGTCCGTCTTCCTCGGCCTGTGGATCTTCGGCTGGGACCGCGTGTCCAAGAAGGTGCACCTCGCGGCCATCTGGCTGTTCGCGCTCGCGACGAACCTCTCGGCGTTCTTCATCCTCGCCGCGAACTCGTGGATGCAGCACCCCGTGGGCACGATCTACAACGAGGAGACCGGGCGCGCCGAGATGGAGTCCATCGGCGCCGTGCTCACGAACAACACGCTGTGGGCCGCGTTCCCGCACACGATCACGGCCGCGTTCCTCACCGCGGGCACCTTCGTCTGCGGCATCGCCACGTGGTGGATGGTCCGGCTGGTGCGCAGCAAGAAGCCCGAGAACGTCGAGAAGGCGCGCACCGTGTACCGGCCCGCGGTCCTCGTCGGCGTGTGGACCATGATCATCGCCGGAGCCGGGGTGATCTGGTCGGGCGACCTCCAGGGCAAGCTCATGTACGAGCAACAGCCGGGCAAGATGTCGTCGGCCGAGGCCCTGTGCGAGGGCACCGAGGCCGCCGAGTTCTCCATCCTCGCCGTCGGCCCCCTGTACGCCGGGTGCGAGGACGTGGACCACCTCATCTCCGTGCCGGGCGTCACCAGCTTCCTCGGCACCGGCCACTTCTCGGGCCCCGAGTCCTACCTGCCCGGCGTCTACGACGTGCAGGAGCAGTACACCGAGCGGTACGGCGACGTCACCGCCTCGGGCGAGCCCGTCACCTACACCCCGCCGCTGGCCATCACCTACTGGTCGTTCCGGCTCATGATCGGACTGGCGGTGTTCTCCCTGGCGCTCGCGCTCACCGCGCTGTGGGCCACCCGCAAGGGCAGGGTGAGCGACAACGTCTGGCTGGGCAGGCTGGGCCTCCTCGCGATCCCCATGCCGTTCCTCGCCTGCTCGTTCGGGTGGATCTTCACGGAGGTGGGCCGCCAGCCGTGGGTGGTGGCGCCCAACCCCACGGGCATCGACCAGGTGCGGCTGCTCACCGAGCGCGGGGTGTCCACGGCGGTGCCGGCGGGCGTGATCCTCACGTCGATGATCGTGCTGACGCTGGTCTACGCGGTGCTCGCCGTCGTCTGGTACCGGCTGATGCACCGGTACGCCGTCGAAGGGGTCCCCGACTCCGTCCGCGACGAGTCGCCGGAGGCGCAGGAGCCCGACGACACCGACCGCCCCCTGTCCTTCGCGTACTGAGCGCCCGAAACCGAGAACTGGGAGACCCCCGTGGACCTCGCGATCCTCTGGTTCGTCATCATCGCCGTCCTGTGGACGGGCTACCTCGTGCTCGAGGGCTTCGACTTCGGCGTCGGCATGCTGCTGTCGATCCTGCCGCGCGGCGGCAGGGAGCAGCGTGACAAGGAACGCCGGGTGCTGATCAACACGATCGGCCCGGTGTGGGACGGCAACGAGGTGTGGCTGCTCACCGCGGGCGGCGCCACCTTCGCCGCCTTCCCCGAGTGGTACGCAACGATGTTCTCCGGCTTCTACCTGCCGCTGCTGATCATCCTGCTGGGCCTCATCGCGCGCGGCGTCGCGTTCGAGTACCGCGGCAAGATCTCCGACGCCCGGTGGGCGCGGCGCTGCGACGTCGCCATCCAGTTCGGGTCGTGGATCCCGTCGATCATGTGGGGCGTCGCGTTCGGCAACCTGGTGCGCGGCCTGCTGCTCGACGTCGACCACCAGTACGTGGGCGGCTTCTGGGCGCTGCTCAACCCGTTCGCCCTGCTCGGCGGCCTCACCACGCTGGTGCTCTTCCTGCTGCACGGCAGCGTGTTCGTCGCCCTCAAGACCGACGGCGACGTGCGCGAGCGCGCCGGCCGGCTCGCGTCGGCGCTGTCCGTGGTCGCGCTCGTCGTCGCGGGCGGCTGGGCCGTCTGGGCCCAGGTCGCCTACTCGGCGACGTGGACGTGGGCGGCCGTCGGCGTCGCGGCCCTCGCCCTGGTCGGCGTGGTCGTGGCGGCGCGGGCGCGACGGGAGGGATGGGCGTTCACGCTCTCGGCCGTCGCCATCGCGAGCGCCGTCGTCCTGATCTTCGGCTCCATGTACCCCGACGTGATCCCCGCGCTCGACGGTGGCGAGGCCCTCACGGTGGCGGAGGCCGCCTCGACGCCGTACACGCTCACGGTGATGTCGTGGGTGGCGGTGGTGCTCACGCCGCTCGTCATCGCCTACCAGGCGTGGACGTACTGGATCTTCCGCCGGCGCCTCTCCAGCAAGGACATCCCCGCCCCCGCGGGGCTGTCCTGGCAGAAGATCAAGGACGCGGCCTTCTGACGCGCGCCCCGTCGTCGATACTGACCTTCGTGCCGACCCCTGGCCTGCTCCCGTGAAGCCCCTCGACCCCCGCCTGCTGCGGCGTGCGCGCGCGGCCCGGTGGTACGTCGCCCTCACAGCGGCGCTCGGCGTCGCCGCCGCCGGCGCCGTCGTGCTCCAGGCCTTCGCCATCGCGCACACCCTCGGCCCGGCCGTGACGGCGGGCAGCGCGGGCGCGCCGCTCGCCCTGGCCGACGTCGCGCCGTGGCTCGGGGCGCTCGTCGCCGCGATCGCCGCGCGCGCCGTCATCGCCTGGGCGCAGGAGCGGTACGCGCAGAAGGCGGCGGCCGACGTGGTGGCCGAGCTGCGCGAGCAGGTGGTCGCGCACGCGGTGGCGCTGGGCCCGCGGCCCACCGGGGGCGGCACCGACGGCGAGGGGGCTGCCGCCACGGCCACGCTCGCCACGCGAGGCCTGGACGACCTGGGCCCGTACCTCGTGCGCTACCTGCCCCAGCTGCTCCTCACGGCGATCCTCACCCCCGCGCTGGTGCTGGTCGTCCTCGGGCTGGACTGGGTCTCCGCGCTGATCTGCGTCGTCACCCTGCCGCTCGTGCCGCTGTTCATGTGGCTGGTCGGCGTCATGACCGCGGGCGCCTCCGAGCGCCGGCTGCGCACCATCGAGCGACTGGGGTCGCAGGTGCTCGACCTGCTGGCCGGGCTGCCGACCCTCCGGGCCTTCGGTCGCGAGATCGGGCCCGGCGCCCGCGTGCGAGCCCTCGGGGACGCGTCGCGGCGCACCACGATGGGCACGCTGCGGATCGCGTTCCTGTCCGGGATGGTGCTGGAGCTGCTCACCACGCTGTCGGTCGCGATCGTCGCCGTCGGCGTCGGCCTGCGCCTCGTCGAGGGGATGATCGCCCTGGTGCCCGCCATCGCCGTCCTCGTGCTCGCGCCCGAGGTCTACCTGCCGCTGCGTCGCGTCGGCGCCGAGTTCCACGCGTCCACCGACGGCCTGGCGGCCGCCGATCGGGCCTTCACCCTCCTCGAGCGGCCCGTCCCGGTCGCGGGCACCACCCCCGCGCCGGCCCTCGCCGGCGCGACCCTCGTGCTCGACGGCGTCGGCGTCCGTGCCGGCGACCGCGACGTCCTCGCCCCCGCCGGGCTCACCGCGCGCGTGCCGCTCGGCACCGGCCGCCCCGGCGGCGGCAGGGTCGTCGCGCTGCGCGGGCCGAGCGGCGCGGGAAAGTCCACGACGGCGCTCGTCCTGCTGGGGCTGCTGCGCCCCGACGAGGGCCGGGTGCTCGTCGAGGCTCCGGGCGCCGCCCTCCCGACAGACCTCGGCACCGTCGACCCGGCCACCTGGTGGCCGCAGGTCACGTGGGTGCCGCAGCGCCCCACCCTGGCCCCCGGCACCGTGCGCGACGCCGTCACCGACGGCCGCCCCGTGCCCGCCGACGCCCTGGCGGCGGCCGCGCGGACCACGGGCCTGGACGACGTCGTCGCGGGGCTGCCGCAGGGGTGGGACACCCCGGTCGGCCTGGGCGGCACCGGGCTGAGCGTCGGGCAGCGGCAGCGGGTGGCGCTCGCCGCCGCGCTGCTCGACGGCGAGACACCCGGCGACGGCGCTCCCCCGCCCCTCGTGCTGCTCGACGAGCCCACCGCGCACCTGGACGCCCGCGGTGAGCAGGTGGTGCTCGACACCGTGCGCGCGTGGCGCGACGCCGGGCGCACGGTCGTCGTCGTCGCGCACCGGGCGTCGCTCCTGGCGCTCGCCGACCAGGTGGTGGACGTCTCCTCGCGCGTCGTCGGGCCGGCCGAGGCGGTGGCGTCGTGAGGCGCGCGACGACCGACCCGCTGCGCCGCGTGCTGCCGATGCTGGAGGTGCGCTGGACCCGCGTGGCGCGCGCCGTCGCGCTCGGCACCCTGGCGCTCGGGTTCTCGGTGGGCCTGGCCGCCGCCGCGGCGTGGCTCATCGCCCGCGCCTCGCAGATGCCGCCCGTGCTGCAGCTCTCGGTGGCGGTCGTGGCCGTCCGCGCCTTCGGCACCGGCCGCGGCGTGCTGCGCTACCTCGAGCGGCTCGCGTCCCACGACGTCGCCCTGCGCGGCATGGCAGCACTGCGGGCCAACCTCTACGACGCGCTGGCCCGGGGGCCCGTGACGCGCGTGATCGCGCTGCGCCGCGGCGACCTGCTCGCCCGCGTCGGCGCCGACGTCGACGCGGTGGGCGACGTCGTCGTACGGGCGCTGATCCCCGCCGGGGTGGCGGCGTGCGTGGGGCTCGGCTCCGTGGTCCTGGTGGGGGCGTTCCTGCCCGCCGCCGGGGCCACCCTGCTCGGCTGCCTGCTGCTCACGGGCGTGCTCGCGCCGTGGCTGGCGTCCCGCGCGGCGGCGTCGGTCGAGCGGCGGGGCGCCGCGGCCCGGGCCGAGGTGACCGGGCGCGCGCTCGAGCTGCTGGAGGACGGTCAGCAGCTGCGCGTCGCCGGCAGGCTCGACGCCCGGCTCGCCGGCCTGCGCGCCGCCGACGCGCGCCTCACCCGCTCGACCGACGACGGCGCGCGCATCTCCGGCACGTCGGCGGCCATCGACGCGGGGGCGCAGACCTTCGCCGTGCTGTGCTCGCTGCTGCTCGGCCTCCCCGCCGTCGCGGCGGGCGCGCTGACTCCCGTCGAGCTCGCGGTCGTCGTGCTCACCCCGCTCGCCGTCTTCGAGGCGACGTCGACGCTGCCCGCCGCCGCCGTCCAGCTGCGCCGGTCGCGGGAGGCCGCGCGGCGGCTCGTCGCCCTCCTCCCCGACCTGTCGGACACCGAGCCCGGCGGGGCGCCCGCGGTGGGGCAGGCGTCGGACTCGCTGCTGGAGCTCGACGGCGTCGGCGCCGGCTGGGCGGACCGCGCCGTGGTCGAGGGCGTCGACCTCGCGCTGCGCCCCGGCGCCGTCGTCGCCCTGGCCGGGCCGTCCGGCGTGGGCAAGACGACGGTGCTGCTCACGGCGGCGGGCCTGCTGCCGCCACGCGCCGGCGCCGTCCGGACCGGCGACGGCGGGGCGCTGTTCGTCGCCGAGGACGGGCACCTGTTCGGCACGACGGTCCTGGAGAACCTCCGCGTCGCCCGGCCGGACGTGACCGCCGACGAGGCCGGCGGCGCGCTCGCCGCCGTCGGCCTGGACGCCTGGCTAGCCGGGCTGCCCGACGGCCTGGACGCGATGCTCGGCCCTGACGGCGCCGACGTCTCCGGCGGCGAGCGCCGACGCCTGCTCGTCGCGAGGGCGCTCCTCGCGCCCGCCCGGGCCCTCCTCGTCGACGAGCCCGCCGAGCACCTCGACGCCGCCACCGCCGACGCGCTGGTCGCGACGCTGGCCGCGCACGCCCGCGGGACCGGGCGCGCGGTCGTCGTCGCGTCGCACCGGCTCACACCGCTCGCGGTCGCGGACGAGGTGCTGCTGCTGGGCGCCGGTCCGGAGGCCGGGGACGCCGCCGCGCGGGTCGTGGCGCGGGGCCCGCACTCCGCGCTGCTGCGCGACGAGCCGGACTACGCGTGGGCGGCCGAGCAGGAACGGGACGAAGAAGCCAGGGTCCTCCCCGGGTGACGAGGGAGTCCGGGCCGCACGGCCCACGGCGCGCCGGGATCCGCTAGCCGCCGCCCAGCACCGCCATCGCCGCGGCGCGGCCGGGGACGCCGCTCACGCCCCCGCCGCGCCGTGCGCCCGCGCCGGCCAGCAGCACGCGCGGGTGCACGGTCTCCACGCCCCAGGAGCCCGGGCGGTCCAGCCCCGTGTCGTCCCCGTCGTCCCCGTCGTCGCCGGCGGCCCACGGCCACGACAGGTCGCGGTGGAAGATGTGCCCGCCCGGCAGCCCGACGTCCCCCTCGAGGTCCACGGGGGTGCGGGCCTCGAGGCACGGACGACCGTCGGCGTCGTGCAGCAGCACGTCCTCGATCGGCTCGGCGAGCACCGAGTCCAGCGACGCGAGCGTGGCCGCGAGCGCCTGCTCCCGGGCCCCTACGGGGTCGGGGCGGAACAGCCGCTCGGGCATGTGCAGACCGAACAGGGTGAGCGTCTGGGCTCCGGTGGCGCGAAGCTCGGGCCCGAGGATGCTCGGGTCCGTCAGCGAGTGGCAGTAGATCTCGCACGGCGGCACCTCGGGGACCCGTCCCGACGCCGCTTGCGCGTGCGCGGCCCGGAGCTGCGCGGCCGACTCGTGGACGTGGAACGTGCCGCCGAACGCCGCGGCCGGGTCGACGCCCGTGCCGTGGTCGCTGCCGCGCAGGCGGGGCAGGCGGCGCACGAGCAGGTTCACCTTGAGCTGGGCGCCCTCGGGCGGCCGCGGCGTGGCGCGGCCCGACGGCGCGGCCCCGGTCGCCGCCAGCAGGCGGTCGAGCGTGTCGGGCGCCGCGCCGCACAGCACCGCGCCCGCCGCGACCTCGTGGTCGCGACCGTCGTCGTCGGACCAGGCGACCCGCGCGTCGCCGCCGCCGCCGGGGTCCACGGCGGACACCGCGGCCCGAGTCACCACCGTGGCGCCGGCGGCGGCCGCCGCGTCCCGCAGCGCCCCGGACACGGCGCCCATGCCGCCCACCGGCACGTCCCAGTCCCCCGTTCCGCCGCCGATCACGTGGTAGAGGTAGCAGCGGTTCTGCGCCAGCGAGCCCTCGTCGAGGTCGGCGAACGTGCCGATCAGCCCGTCGGTCGCGACGACGCCCTGCACGAGGTCGGAGGCGAAGCGTTCCCGCAGCGCCTCCCCCAGCGGCCGCTCGACGAGGTCGCGCCAGGTCGCGGCGTCGTCCACGAGCGCGCGGGCCGCGGCGCGCGAGGGCAGCGGCTCGGTCAGCGTCGGGAACAGCCGGCGCGCGAGGCGGCCGGTGGCCGCGTACCAGCGTTGCCACGCCACGTGGTCGCCCTCCGCGCCGACCGCCGCGAACGACGGGCGGGTGACGGCGTCGTCCCCGGTGTCGACGAGCAGACCGGTGTCCCCCAAGGGGGTGTAGGAGGAGTACCGGCGGCGGCGCAGCGTGACCGGCAGGCCCAGCTCCTCGATCACCCGGCGCGGCAGGAGCGAGACCAGGTACGAGTAGCGCGACAGCCGCGCGTCCACGCCCGGGAACACCCGCGCCGACACGGCCGCGCCGCCCACGTGGTCGAGACGCTCGAGCACGAGCACGCTGCGCCCCGCCCGCGCCAGGTAGGCGGCCGCCGTCAGCCCGTTGTGCCCGCCGCCCACCACGACGGCGTCGTAGCGGGCGGCAAGGGTGCGCCGGGCGGTGCCGGCCTCGGCGGGTGACGTCTGCGTCATGTGCCCATCGTGCCGTAGCCGCCGAGACGCCGGTGGTTTCCCCTACCGGAACACGGAGGACAGCACGGTCGGTCCGGGCGGTCCGTGCGCCTGGCGTCGGCGACATGCAGACACTCGAGGCCAGCACCGGCACGGCGCGCTCCCGTCCGCCTGCCGTCGTCCGTCGCGCGACCGCCCTGTGGGCCGTCGCGGTCGGGTCGGGGGCCGTCGAGACGCTGCTGGTCGTCATCCCATGGGCGACGACCGGTGCGATGGACGCCGGGCTCTGGATGAACCTCGGCCTCCGCGTGGTCGTGTACGGCGTCGCGACGCTCCTGGTCGTCGCCTACCGGCGCCGCCCGTCCGCGTGGTGCACGTGGCGGCCGTCGTCGCCGCGACGGTCACCATGTACCTCCCCGGGGCGAGCGCCTGGTACCGGGGAGCACCCGTCAGCCCGACGCCGACGAGCGCCTGACGCCGAGCCGGGCCAGGAACAGCGCCTCCCCGACGGCGAGGTTCTCGATCTCGCTCGGGTGCACGCTCTCGTTCGGCGCGTGGATCAGACAGGCCGGCTCCTCGACGCCGAGCAGCACGATCGCGGCGTCCGGGTACTGGCTCGCGAGGATGTTGCACAGCGGGATCGACCCGCCCTGCCCGGCGGTCACGGTGGCCCTGCCGTAGGCGTCCGCGAGCGCCGTCGACAGCGTCTCGAAGACGTGCCCGTCGGTCCGGGCGGCGAACGGCTGCCCCGGGGTGTCGCGCTCCACGGTGACGCGCACGCCCCACGGCGCGTGCGCCTCGAGGTGCGCCACGAGCTTGTCCTGCAGGTCGCGGGCGTCCGCGCCGGGCGGCACGCGCAGGTTGAGGCGCGCCGCGGCGCGCGGCTGGATCGCCGCCGCCGACCCGACGACGGACGGCGCGTCGATGCCGAGGATCGTCACGACCGGGCGGGCCCACAGCATGTCGGCCACGCTGCCGTCGCCGAGCAGCCGCGTGCCCGGCAGGGCGCCCGCGTCGGCGCGGAACTGTTCGGCGTCGTACCCGACGCCCGGCCAGGTGCCCGAGGCGTCGACGCCGTCGATCGTCGTGTTCCCGTCGGCGTCGCGCAGGGAGGCCAGGAGGGCGACCAGCGCCGCGAGGGCGTCCGGCGCGGCCCCGCCGAACATGCCGGAGTGGATCTCGCCCTCGAGCGCCTCGACGCGCACGACGACGCTCGTCGCCCCGCGCAGCGACACGGTGAGCGTGGGCAGGCCGAGCGTCGCGTTGCCGGTGTCCTGGATGAGCATCGCGTCGGCGGCCAGGGCGCCCGGGTTCGCCTCCACCCACCCGTCCAGGCCGCCCGTGCCCTGCTCCTCCGAGCCCTCGATCACGATCCGCACGCCCACGGGGAGGTCGTCACCCACCAGCGCGCGCAGGGCGCGCAGGGCCGTGAGGTGCGTGACGACGTTCCCCTTGCAGTCCGCCGCGCCCCGGCCGTAGTAGCGACCGTCGCGCTCCGTCAGCTCGAACGGCGGGGTCGTCCACGCGGCGTCGTCGAGCGGCGGCTGCACGTCGTAGTGCGCGTACAGGAGCACGGTCGGCGCGCCTGGCGGGCCGGGCCGGTACCCGACGACGACGTCCGAGCCGTCGGGGGTGCGCTCGCGACGCGCGTCGTCGATGCCCTCGGCCCGGAACGCGTCGACGACCCACTGCGCCGCGCGCTCGCACTCCTCGCGGGGGTACAGGCGCTCGTCCGCGACGGACGGGATGGCGACCAGGGTGCGCAGGTCGTCGAGCGCGCGCGGCAGCAGCGGGCCGACGGCGGTCCGCACGGCCGCGACGTCCGGCACGGCGTCCGGCACGAGGTCGGGGGTGCTCATGAGGTCTCCTCGCTGGTGGGCTCGCCGGCCGGTTGGGTCGTGGTGTCGTCCAGGTTGAGGGAGTCGACGTAGGCGTCGAACTCGTCGAGCTGGTCGGGGCAGTAGGTCTCGATGACGAGGCGGTCGCCCTCGAGGCGGCGCTCGTCGAGCACGGAGGGCCGCAGGCCCGGGCCGGCGGCGCCGTTGGCGGACCCGAGGTTCGCGGTGGCGTCCACGAGCGCGGCGGGGTCGGTGCAGAACCCGCCGCCGTCGGACCCGAGCACGCGGGCGATGGTCTCCTCGGAGAAGGCCGTGATGCCGATGTCGGCGAACGCGGCGTGCAGGGTGGCGGCCTTCTGCTCCGCCTCGCGCTGGTCCTGCCGGTCCTGGTAGCCGGCGAACTGGACCACCATGATCGCGCCGAGCACCAGGAGCAGGACGGCAGCGGCCGTGTACGTGACCCAGCGGTGCCGGACCGGCGCGCCGGGCTCCGTCCCCGGCGACGACGTCGTGGTGGTCATCTCACTCCCCCTCGTCCGTCGCGACGTCCGCGGTGACGTCCGCCGGCTGTCGCCACGACGGCTTGCGGAGCCGGAGGAACAGCCACGGGATCAGCAGGCCGATGATGCCGAGGCCACCGCCGACGATGAGGATGTACACCCCCACCGAGCCGCTGGAGAACTGCGCGGGCGGCACGAAGCCGATGATCAGCGCCGCGACCGAGGCGAGGAAGCCGACCACGCACAGGACGCCGAGGGCCGGGGCGCGGTAGCCGCGCGGGTGGTCGGGCGCGGTGCGCCGCAGCCGCATCGCCGCGACGAACAGCAGCAGGTACATGATCAGGTACACCTGCGTGGTGATCACCGACAGGATCCAGTACGCGCTGGAGACGTCCGGGATGAACGCGTACAGCAGGGCGATGACCGTGGTGAACACGCCCTGCGCCACGAGGATGTTCTGCTGCACGCCGTTCTTGTTGAGCCGCTGCAGGAAGGGCGGCATGTAGCCCTCCTCGCGCGCCACCGTCAGCAGGCCCTTCGACGGCCCGGCGAGCCAGGTGAGCATGCCGCCGATCGACGCGGCGATGAGCATGAGCCCGAGGATCGGCGTCAGCCACGAGACGCCGAAGTTGGCGAAGAACGCGTCGAACGCCTGCATGACGCCCGCGGTCAGCGAGAGCTGGTCGGCCGGGATCACCCAGCTGATCGCGACCGCCGGGAGGATGAAGATCACCAGCACCAGCCCGATCGCCAGGAACATCGCGCGCGGGAACTCCTTGCCCGGGTTCTTCAGCGTGTTCACGTGCACGGAGTTCATCTCCATGCCCGCGTACGACAGGAAGTTGTTGACGATGAGCACTAGGGACGCGATCCCGGTCCACTGCGGCAGCAGGTGGCTCGAGTCCATCGGCGCGGCCGAGGTGTTGCCCTGGCCGAGGAACACGATGCCCAGCACCACGAGGATCGCGGCCGGGATGAGCGTGCCGATGATCAGGCCCGCGCTGGACAACCCGGCCACCGTCTTCGTGCCCTGCGACGACACCCACACCCCGGACCAGTAGATGACGACGATGACGATCGCCACGTACACGCCGTTGGACGCGAGGGCCGGGTTGATCACGTACGCGAACGTGCTGGCCACGTACCCCAGCAGGCTCGGGTAGTAGAAGATCGTCATCGCGAACTGGCACCACACGGCCAGGAAGCCGAGCGGCTTCGACAGCCCCTCCGCCACCCACCGGTACACGCCGCCCGACCAGCCGGACGCCAGCTCCGCCGACACCAGCGACGTCGGCAGCAGGAAGACCAGCGCCGGCACCACGTACAGGAAGACCGCCGCGAGCCCGTAGACCGCCATCGTCGGAGCGGCCCGCAGGCTCGCCACCGACGACGTGATCATGAACGCGAGCGTGATCCACGTGATGTAGTTGCGCGGCGTGCGCGCCGTCATCGCCTGCCGCACCTGCTCGCGGGTCGGCGGCGCCGTCCCCGTCCCCGACGTCGTCATGCCGACCTCCTCGACACCCGTGCCTCCCGGCGGACGCCGGCCCTTCGCACGATAAGAGGGCAGGTCACGGGGCGCACGGCGAACGGCGCCGAACCACCCGGCCACCGGCTGATAGCGTCGCGAGGCGTGAAGCTCCTCGTGCCGGGCAACGTGCCCTTCGACCTGTCGATCGACGTCCCCGGCGTGGAGGTGGCGCGCTACGTGATGCGCGATCCCGTGCCCGAGGAGCACGTGGACGCCGACGCCCTGGTCACGTGGTCCAGCCCTCAGCGGGTCCTGGAGGACGCCGCGCGCCGGATGACGCATCTGCGCTGGGTGCAGACCCTCAACGCCGGCCCCGACCAGGCGCTCGCCGCGGGGTTCGCGCCCGACGTCGTCATCTCCTCGGGCCGCTCGCTGCACGACGCGACGGTCGCCGAGCACACGCTCGCGCTCGTCCTCGCGTCCGTGCGGCGGCTCGACCGCACCCTGGCCGCCCAGCACGAGCACCGCTGGGACCGCGACCTCGGCAGGGAGCAGGCGAACCACGAGTCGCAGTTCACGCTGCACGGCGCCCGCGTCACGATCTGGGGCTTCGGCTCCATCGCCGCCGTCCTCGCCCCGCTCCTCGCGGCGCTCGGCGCGCGCGTGACCGGGGTCGCGTCGTCGGCGGGCGAGCGCTACGGCTTCCCCGTGGTGGGCTCGATCGAGGAGGTCGCGCCCACGACGGACGTCCTGATCTCCCTGCTGCCCGCGACCGAGGCCACCCACCACGCCCTCGACGCGCGCGTGCTCGCCCTGCTGCCCGCGCACGCCCGGTTCGTCAACGCCGGCCGCGGGGCCACCGTCGACGAGGAGGCGCTGGTCGCCGCCCTGCGCGACGGCACGATCGCCGGCGCCGCGCTCGACGTCACCGAGACGGAGCCGCTGCCCGAGGGCTCGCCGCTGTGGGACGCGCCGCACCTCATCCTCACGCCGCACGTCGCGGGCGGGCGGCCGCAGGGCGCGGCCGGCTTCGTCACCGAGCAGGCGCGGGCCTGGCTGGCCGACGGCGCGGCGGGTCTGCGCAACGTCGTCGCGCGCTGACGCTCCTCGGCCGGTCAGGCCGCCAGCGCCAGGCCGGCCGCGGCGCCGGCCGCCAGCAGGCCGACGGCCGGGGTCCACCAGCGGTCGTCGGCCCGGGCGAACCGGGTGCCCCGCACCCGCTTGGACACACCGACGTAGCGCCCGTCCCCCACGACGCGTGCCAGCAGGACGACCAGGGCCGCGACGCCGAGCCCGCGCCACCAGCCCCCGTCGGCTCCGAGGGCCAGCGCCACGACCACTGCCGCGTAGGCGAGCAGCGCCACGACGACGACCAGCGTCGCGACCGGGCCGGGCCGCACCACCGGCTCTCGGGTGCCGGTGCGCTGCGGCAGCACGCGGCCCCGCCCGGTCGTCGCCCCGGCCGCCCAGGCGACGTGGAAGCCCGCGGCGACGAGGGCGGCGACGACGGCGGCCCCGGCACCGACCCCCAGCACGGGCTCGGGGACCGCCCCGCCGGCCCCGAGCGCCAGCAGCCCCGCCGCGACGAAGACCGGCCAGGCGAGGTGCCCGGGAACGAACCCGAAGATGACCCCGCCGGTGGCGAGACACAGGAGCCCGACGACCACCGGTACGGGCAGGCCGAGCAGGATCGCGGCGAGCGCGTACCACGCCAGGGACAGCAGGTGCCAGACCGCCCGGAGCAGGCGGTCGGCCCACGGTCGCGCGAGGCGCGCGCGCCAGTCGGGCGAGGCGAGCAGCGGACGGACGATCACGCGCTCCCCGAGCACGGAGTGCAGGGTGGCGACGGCGACGAGCAGGACGGCGGCGGCGATCGACATCGGATCCTCCATACGGTGGCGTATGGTCAGGCTAGCCATACGGTGCCGTATGGTCAACGGATGGCCTCGCTCTCCGCCTCCGACTGGGTCCGCGCCGCCGCGGGGAGGCTCGCGGCGGACGGCGTCGACGCCGTCCGCGTCGAGCCGCTCGCCCGCGAGCTCGGCGTCTCCAAGGGCAGCTTCTACTGGCACTTCGCGGACCGGGCCGGGCTGCTCGACGCCGTCCTGGACCACTGGCGCGCGGCAGGGACGGCCGGCGTGATCACGCGGGTGGAGGAGTCCTCCGACGATCCGGCCGACCGGCTGCGCGAGCTCGTGCGCCTGGCGTTCGAGCACGCGGGGGGCGGGCCCGGCGGGATCCTCGACGGCCGGTTCGACGGCGCCGTCCGCGCCTGGGCCGCACGCGACCCCCGCGCCCGCGACGCGGTGCACGCCGTCGACGAGGCGCGGACCGCCTACCTCGAGCGGCTCCTCATCGGGGCCGACGCGCCGGACGCGCCGCGACGTGCCGCGGTCCTGTACCGGGCCCTGCTCGGCGAGTACGCCCTGCGGAACGCGGGGGCCGGCGCGCTGGACCGGCGCGCGGTCGACGAGCTGGTCGCCTGGGCCCTGGGCCGGTGAGCCGGCGCGGTCAGGGGCGCGTCACCAGCGGCCGTTCCGCGGCCGCGGCTGGCAGACGGGGCAGGTGTACGACGAGCGGTTCATGAACGCGTCCCGCCGGATCGGAGCCCCGCAGCGCGGGCAGGGCTCGCCCTCGCGGCCGTAGGCGGCGAGGCCGCGCGCGAAGTAACCGGACTCGCCGTTGACGTTCACGTAGAGCGCGTCGAAGCTCGTCCCGCCCTGCGCCAGGGACTCGTCCATGACCTCGGCGGCGGCGTCGAGGGCGCGGCGCACCTCCACCGGCCGCAGCCGGTCGGTCGCGCGGGCGAAGTGCAGGCGGGCGCGCCACAGGGCCTCGTCGGCGTAGATGTTGCCGACGCCGGACAGCAGCGTCTGGTCCAGCAGCGCACGCTTGAGGCCGGTACGCCGGCGCCGGACCGCTGCCACGACGGCGTCGGCGTCGAACGCGGGGTCCAGCGGGTCGCGGCCGATGTGCGCCACCGGCTCCGGCACGGCCGGAAGGTCGCTGCCGAGCCCGCCCGGGGCGCCGTCGTCCGTCGGCTCCAGGTCGACGACGGACAGGTGGCCGAACGTGCGCTGGTCGACGAAGTCGAGGTACTCCGCCCCGCTCGGGGCACCGGTCAGGTGCAGGCGGGCACGCAGGTGCGGGTGCGCCCAGTCGCCCGCGACGGCGGGGTCGCGCACGAGCAGCTGGCCGGACATGCCGAGGTGCGCGAGCAGCGCGGCCGCCGGGGCGTCGTCGGCCGCCGGACCCGACGGGCCGGTCCCGCCGTCGTCGAGGGGCAGCCAGAGGAACTTGCCGCGACGCACGGCGGCGGACAGGCGCCTGCCGCGCAGCTGGTCGGCGAAGCCCGCGGGGCCACCGTCGTGCCGCCGCACGGAGTAGTCGCGGAACACCTCGACGTCGCGCACGACGGCGCCCACGACCAGGCGGTCGAGGCCGTCGCGGACGGTCTCGACCTCGGGGAGCTCAGGCACCGGCGGCGTCGCCCGTCGTGCCGGACGTCGAGCCGGCGCCGGGCACGGGGAGCTGCTGCAGGGCGCGGTACGCCTCCTCGGCGGCGGCCTGCTCGGCGTGCTTCTTCGCGGAACCGGTGCCGAGTCCCAGCACCGGGCCGGTGGTCACCTGCGCGTGGAAGACGCGCGCGTGCTCCGGCCCCTCGCCGGTGACCTCGTACACGGGGGCGCCGAAGCCACGTACGGCGGCGGCCTCCTGGAGCGACGTCTTCCAGTCGAGCCCCGCGCCGAGCCCGGCGGCCGCGTCGAGCGTCGTGTCCACGAGGCGGTGCACCAGCTCGCGCGCCGGCTCCAGGCCGTGCGACAGGTAGGTGGCGCCGATGAGCGCCTCCACGGTGTCCGACAGGATCGAGTCCTTGTCGAAGCCGCGGGTGCGGAGCTCGCCCTTGCCGAGCAGCACGTAGCCGCCGAGGTCGAGGCGGCGCGCGATCGCGGCCAGCGCGCGCTGGGACACCGTCGCCGCACGCATCTTCGCCAGCTCGCCCTCGGGCTGGTCGGGGTGGCGCCGGTACAGCGCCTCGGTCACGACCAGCCCCAGCACGGTGTCGCCCAGGAACTCGAGCCGCTCGTTGGTCGGGATACCCCCGGCCTCGTGCGCGAACGACCGGTGCGTCAGGGCAAGCACGAGAAGCTCGGGATCCAGGTGGACCCCGAGCTTCTCGAGAAGAGCGGTCGGCTCCGGCCGGGGCCGGTTGCCGGGTGCAGGCATGTCAGCCCGCGTGCTCGGTGCGCAGCGCCTCGGCGTACTGGCGGCCCTTGTAGGCACCGCAGGTGGGGCACGCGGCGTGGGACAGCTTCTGCCCCTTGCAGCTCGGGCACGTCGTGAGGACCGCCGCGGTGGTCTTCCACTGCGAACGGCGCGCACGGGTGTTGCTGCGCGACATCTTGCGCTTCGGAACAGCCACGGCTAGCTCTCTTTCGTCTCGTCGGACACGCTCGACTCCTCGAGCATGGTCTGCAGCGCCGACCACCGGGGGTCGACAACGTCGTGATGGTGGTCCGGGTCGTCCGCCAGCCGCGCCCCGCAGACGGAGCACAGGCCGGGGCAGTCCGGACGGCACAGCGGTTGAAATGGTAGTGCAGTCACGAGGGAATCCCGAACCGCCGGCTCGATGTCGGCCTGGTCGTCGACCAGGACCGGCTCGTCCTCGGCGTCCTCGTCGCCGGACTCCTCCGCCGCCTGCGCCCTCTCGGGATAGGCGAAGAGCTCCTGCACGCGCACCGTCACCTGCTGGGAGACCGGGTCGAGGCAGCGCACGCACTCCCCCACCGCCGTGCCGCGCACGACGCCGGACACCAGCACCCCCTCCATGACCGACTCGAGCCGGAGGCCCAGGGTGAGGTCGTCGCCCTCGGGCACGCCGATGACGGCGGTCCCCATGTCCGCGGGGGCGGGCACGACGCGCGCGACCTCCTCCATCGAACCGGGTCGCCGAGACAGCTCGTGCGTGTCGAGCACGAGCGGCGAGGGCTTCGCGGTGGCGATGGCAGGCTCCGATGAACAGGGGTGGACCCGACGGGCGGGAAGGGGTTCGGCCCGGACCCGGGCCAGCGACCTAGTCTAGGCCATGCCGGCGCCATGGTGCAGCACGCCCGCGAGTGACGAGTCTCTCACGCGCTACGAGGCGGCCCCGGCCCGCGACGTGCGCGTCAGGAGCGCGCGTCAGGAGGGCCGGTCAGGAGCGCCTCTCCTGCGGCCAGCGCGGATCGGCGACGGAGTCCCACCGCACCCGCGGCGCGCCCTGCTCGAGGCGCCCGGCCAGCTTCTCCCGGCCGGCACGCACCTGGTTCGACAGGGCGTCGAGGTCCTGCTGGAAGTCCGCCAGGCGCCCGTCGCAGTACGAGTCCGCGTCGGTGCGCAGCGCCGCCGCGCGCGCCTCCGCCTCGGCGACGACCTCGGCCGCGCGCGACTGCGCCTGCACGACGACCTGCTCGGACTGCACCAGCTCGATCGCCCGGGCGCGGGCGGCGGCCACGATCTCCTCCGCCTGGCGGTGCGCGTCGTCCAGGGTGTCGCGGGCGGCCGCGAGCACCTCGTCGGCGCGGGCCACCTGCGTGGGCAGCGCGTCGCGCAGCTCGTCCACGAGCGCCAGCGCCTGGTCGCGGTCCACCTTCACGTTGGTCGACAGCGGCACGGAGCGCGCGTTCTCGACCAGCGCGGCCAGGTCCTCCAGGATGTCCAGCAGCCCGCCGGCCGGGTTGCCCCCCTGGCCGGTCCCGGGAGTGGTCTCGGTCGTCTCGCTCATCCCCTGCTCCTTGGTCCTGCTCGTGGGGCCCTGCTCGTGGGGCCCGGCTCGTCAGCCTCGCGTCATCTGCCGAGGGCTGCTCGCACCGCGTCCGCGACGCCGTCCGGCACCAGGTCGTCGATCGGCCCGCCGTACCGGGCCACGTCCTTGACCAGCGACGACGCGACGTGCGCGTACCGCTGCTCCCCCGGGACGAAGACCGTCTCGATCCCGGTCAGGTGCCGGTTCATGAGGGCCATCGGCAGCTCGGAGTCGAAGTCCGCACCGCCGCGCAGGCCCTTGACCACCGCTACCGCCCCGACCTCCCGGCAGAAGTCCACCAGCAGGCCCGGCACCACCTCGACCCGCACGTCGGCGGTCTCCGGGTCGGCCGCGAGCGCCGTCCGGGCCAGCTCCACCCGCTCCTCGGGCCCGAGCAGCGCGTTCTTGGCGGCGTTGCGGGCCACCCCGACCACCACGACGTCGAACATCCGGCGCGTGCGCCGCACGATGTCGAGGTGGCCGAGCGTGATCGGGTCGAACGACCCGGGGCAGACGGCGATGCTCACGCCGTCACGCTAGTACAGCGGCGTCGCGATCCCCGGGAGCCCGGTCGGGGTGCCGTCACCCCGCGACGGGGACACCCTGAGGGCATGACCGACGACGCCGCGCCCCACCCGTCGCCCGCGGAGCCGACCGTGGTGCCGCTGACCGAACCGGCACAGCTCGACTCGCTGTGGCGGCACGTCCTGGCGCCGTCCTTCCCGCCCGACGAGCTCACGTCGTCCGACGACCTGCGGGCCGGCCTCGCCGCGGGCGGGCTCACGGCCTACGGCGTGGAGCAGGACGGGACGGTCGTCGCCGGGATCGTGGCCTCGTGGTCGCGGGCCACGCAGGTGCTGCTCGTGGACTACCTCGCGCTGGCGCCCGGTCACCGTGGCGGCGGCCTCGGCGGTCGGCTCCTCGACCGGTCGCTCGCCGGGTGGCGCGAGGAGCTGCACCCCGTGCTCGTGCTGGCGGAGGTCGAGCACCCCGGCCACCACGCGCCCCACCCGAGCCACGGGGACCCGGCGGCGCGCCTGCGCTTCTACACGCGGCACGGGGCGCGCGTGCTCGCCGTGCCCTACTTCCAGCCGGGCATCGGCGGCCCGGGGTCGCCGCGGGTCCCCGCGATGCTGCTGATGGCGCTCGGGACGGGCCCGGGCGCCGACTCGGTGCCGGCCGCCGCCGTGCGCGGCTTCCTCCTGGAGCACCTGCGCGAGTGCGAGGGCACCGTGCCGGGCGACCCGGCGGTCCGGCGGCTGCTCGAGGCGGCGGCCGGGGAGACCGTGCCGCTCGTCGACGCGGCCGACGCGGAGGCCCTGGCCGCCGTGCCCGTCGCCGTCCTCGAGGGGGCGGAGCGCTACGCCCCGCCGGCCCCCGCGCCCTCCGACCCGACCGGGTCCGAAGCGTCGGAGGGGTCGGACGGCTCGGCGTAGTGCACCGCCGTCTCCCCGTAGTCCTTGCGGGCGAGCACCTCCAGACCCGTGGGCCAGGCCGGCTCGGGGCTACGGGTGGACCGCTCCACCACGACGACAGCGCCCGCGGCCAGCACCCCGGGTGCGGCCAGGTGGGTCAGGACCGTCGCGAGCGCGTCCTCGGCCAGGTCGTAGGGCGGGTCGAGGAAGACGACGTCGAACCCGGTCGCCGCGCCCGTCCCGGCCTTGCGTGCGGCGACGCCGGCGGCGAACCGCTCCGCGGAGTCGGCGACGACCCGCACCTCGCGCTGCAGGCCCAGGGTCGCCACGTTGCGGCGGGCGACGTCCGCCGCCCGCCGGTTCGCGTCCACCAGCACGACGTCGGCGGCGCCGCGGCTCAAGGCCTCGAGGCCGAGCGCTCCGGAGCCCGCGTACAGGTCGAGCACCCGCGCGCCGTCCAGCACGTCGAGGTGGTCCAGCCGGGAGAAGATCGCCTCGCGGACCCGGTCGCTGGTGGGTCGCGTGCCCTTCGGCGGCACCTGCAGCGAGCGCCCGCCGAACCGGCCGGCCACGATCCTCGTCATGGCGCCGAGCCTAACCAGTCGACACCAGTCGACCGGTCAGGCCCGTTCGAGGAACTCCTCCTGCTCGTCGTCCAGCTGCGCCGCGATCGCCGCGCGCAGCTCGGGGTGCTCACCGAGCTCGAGGTCGGCGTCGACGACGGCGGTGGCCTCCCGCCGCGCGTCGGCGATGAGGTCGGCGTCCTGCACGACGCGCAGCAGGCGCAGCGAGCTGGAGCGGCCGGACTGGGCCGCGCCGAGCACGTCGCCCTCGGAGCGCAGCTCGAGGTCCAGGGTGGCGAGGCGGAAACCGTCGGTCGTCTCCGCGAGCGCCTCGACCCGGGTCGCCGCGGGCGTGCCGGGCTGCGCCGTCGAGACCAGGAGGCACAGCCCCGGCGCGGAGCCGCGCCCGACCCGGCCGCGCAGCTGGTGGAGCTGGGACAGGCCGAACCGGTCGGCGTCGAAGACGACCATCACCGTGGCCTCGGGCACGTCCACGCCGACCTCGATCACGGTGGTGGAGACCAGCACCTGCAGCTCGCCGGCCGCGAACCGGGCCATCGCGGACTCCTTGTCCGCGGGCGCCATCTGGCCGTGCAGCACGCCGACGTCGAGGCCGTCGAGCGCCGGCGTCTCGCGCAGCATGTCCGCCACCTCGAGCACGGCGCGCAGCGCCGGACGCTCGTCGGCCGCCCCGTCGCCGTCCATGAGCTCGAGGAGGTCCGGGACGTCGTCGAAGTCCTTCGCCGCTGCCCCGCCGCCGGCGGGGAGGTCCTCGTCGGGGTGGATCCGCGGGCACACGACGTACGCGCGGTGCCCCTTGTCGACCTCCTCGCGCACACGCGACCAGGTGCGCTCCATCCACCGCGGGTTGCCGGCGGGGACCACGTGCGAGGTGATGCCGGCGCGCCCGGCGGGCACCTGCGTGAGCGACGACGTCTCGAGGTCGCCGAACACCGTCATCGCGACCGTGCGCGGGATGGGCGTGGCCGTCATGACGAGCACGTGCGGCGCCACGCGCCCCTTGGCGCGCAGCGCGTCGCGCTGCTCGACGCCGAACCGGTGCTGCTCGTCGACGACGACGAGACCCAGGTCGGCGAACTGCACCCGGTCGCCCAGCAGGGCGTGCGTGCCCACGACGATCCCCGCCTCCCCGCTCGCGGCCTGCAGCAGCGCCTCCTTGCGGGCGGCAGCGCCGAGCGATCCGGTGAGCAGGGCGACCCTGGTGCCGTGCGCGGCCCCGCCGAGCAGCCCGCCCTCGGCGAGCGGCCCGAGGAGCGACCGCAGCGTGCGGGCGTGCTGCGCCGCGAGCACCTCGGTGGGCGCCAGCAGCGCGGCCTGCCCGCCGGCGTCGACCACCTGCAGCATCGCCCGGAGCGCCACGACCGTCTTGCCGGAGCCCACCTCGCCCTGCAGCAGCCGCTGCATCGGGCGGGCCTGCGCGAGCTCGTGCGCGAGGTCCTCGCCCACCGCGCGCTGCCCGTCCGTCAGCGTGAAGGGCAGTGCCGCGTCGAAGTCGGCGAGCAGGCTCGGCTCCCCCGGCCCCCGCGACGGGCGGGCCGTGGCCTCCTGCTCGGCGGCGTGCGCCCGGCGCTGCGCGAGCGCCGCCTGCAGCACGAAGGCCTCCTCGAAGCGGAAGCGGTGACGTGCCCGCTGCCAGGAGGCCTGGTCGACGGGGTGGTGGATCGCGCGCAGGGCGTCGAGCCGGCTCGGCAGCCCGTGCCGGGCACGGACCTCGTCGGGAACTGGGTCCTCGACGTCCGCCTCGGTGAGCGGGTCGAGGACCGTGCGCACGGCCCGCTGGATGCGCCAGGAGGGCACGGACGACGACGCGGGGTAGATGGGGATGGGTCGGCTGGCCTCGAACATCGCCTCCTCGGCGTCGTCCGCGTCCACGCCCACGAGGACGTAGTCCGGGTGGGTGAGCTGGCGGGTGCCCCGGTACTCGCTCACCACCCCCGTGAACAGCCCCACGCGCCCCGGTCGCAGCTTGTCCTCGTGCGGCCGCAGCGCGCCGGCACGCTTGGCGAAGAACGTCAGCGCCAGCTCGTGCCGGCCGTCCGTGACGACCGCCGACAGCATGGCGCCCGCGCGCGAGCGCATGGTCCGGACGGTCGCCCGCGCGACCCGCGCCATCACGGTGACGTGCTCGCCGAGCGCCAGCCGGTCCATGTCCGTGAGCGTGCCGGGGTCGCCGTACCGGCGCGGGTAGTGCCGCAGCAGGTCCCCGACGGTGACGAGGCCCAGCTTGGCCAGCGGGCCCGCGCTGCGGGCCCCCAGCACCTTGGTCAGCGCCTCGCCCTCGCGCCCGGTCACGCGGGTCCCTCCGCCGCGTCGACGGCGAGCGGCTCGACGCCGATCGCCACGTGGTCCCCGGGGCGACCGGTGCGCATGACGACGACGTCCGCGCCGTCGGACACGGCCGCGGCCCGCGACGCGAGCACCTCGACGGTGGCGTCAGGGACGTCGTCGTCGGGCAGCAGGGTGACGATCGCGATCGGCGAGCCCGCCACGAGCCGCTTGACGATGGCGCCGACCGTGACGGCCGGGCCGCCGCCGACGCGCAGCCCCGCGACCACCGCACCGACGGCGTCGGGGACGCCCGCGTCCTGCTCGCGCGGGTCGTCGAGCGTCGCGGCCAGCGCGGACATCCCCGCCACGACGTGCACGTCGCCGGGCGCGACGACCCGCACGATCTCGGGTGTCGCCTCGGGCCCGTCCGCGGCGCCCGCTCCCGGGCCCACGGGGTCGGGCTGCAGCGCCTCGGGCGCGAGGACGAGCACCCGCGGGGCCCCCGCCCCGACCGCCGCGGCGACGAGGTCCGCCGCGGTCGGGGGGACGTCGAGGTCGAGGACCACGACGGCGCCGCCGCGCGCGAGCTCGGCGGCCAGCGCCGGCGCGGCCGTCGTGACGACCACCGCCCACCGGTCGGGCGGGACCGCGAGGTGGCGCACCGACACCCGCGACACCGCGCCCCGCGACGCCCAGCGCCGTGCCACGCCGAGCGCCGCGTCGAGGTCCGCGGTGTGCACGTGGGCCTGCCAGAGCGAGCGGTCGACGTCGTCCGCACCGGTGCCGTCCTCGGCGCCGCCCACGACGACGACCGAGCTCCCGACGTCGTCCAGGTCGGCGCGCAACGCGTCGGCCACCGCACCGGGGCTGAAGTCGGCGGCGGACGCCGACCGTTCCAGCAGGAACATGAGCTCGACGTCGTCGGTCGCGACGCCGCCGTGCTCGTGGGGATGCTCGTGGGGATGCCCGTGCGACCGCTCGTGCCCGCCCTCGGGCCCACCCGCGGGCAGGGCACCGCCGGGGCCCGTGCCCCGGCCGGTGCGCGACCCGTCGTCTCCCTCGGCGGCCTCGCCGGCGGAGGGCGCCGCGTGTCCTCGCAGGTCGATGTCCAGCAGCACGGGGCCGATGCTGCCGTCCGCCTCCGACACTCCCTCGGCGGCCGCCCGCTGCGCCGCCGCCAGTGACCGCAGCACCAGCACGAGCCCGCAGGCGCCGGCGTCGAGCACGCCGGCGGCACGCAACGGTTCCAGGGCCCCCACGCTGCGCAGGGCCGCCTCCCGCGCACCGCGGCAGGCGGCGTCGGTCGTGGACAGCCGCGCCGCCGCTCCGGCGGGACCGACCATCCCGCCGGCCTCGGCGTGCCGGGCCGCGGCCGCGGCGGACTCCGCCGCCGTGAGGATGGTGCCGGGCGCGGGGTGCGCGACGGCGTGGCGCGCGGTCCGGGCAGCGACGTCGAGCGCGATGGCGAGGCTGTCGCCACGCGTCGCGGCGACGGTGAGACCGCGCAGCCACTCGCTGAGGATCACCCCGGAGTTCCCCCGTGCGCCGCGCAGGGCCGCCCGTGCGGCCAGCCGCAGCAGGCGCGCCCCGCCGGCGTCCGCGGGCGCGGCGTGGACGGCCGCCGCGGCGTCGCGGATCGTGAGGTACATGTTGGTGCCGGTGTCGCCGTCGGCCACGGGGAAGACGTTCACGCGGTCGATCTCGGCGCGGGCCTCGGCCAGGGCCCGGGCGGCCGTGCTCACCCAGGCACGGACGACGGAGGCGTCGAGGAGCTCGGGCTGTTGCACGCCCCCACGGTAGCGGTGAGACACCACACGTTGAGGGGCACTCCTCCGATCGGCTATCCTCGTGTGGTTGCCCGGCCTGTTCCGGGCTCCCCCAACCACCAAGCTTCACGTCCTGCTGCCCTGGCGCGGGTCGTGTCACGACGATTCAGGAGAGACCGTGGCTGCCAACTGCGACGTCTGCGGCAAGGGCCCGGGCTTCGGGCACAGCATCTCGCACTCCCACATCCGCACGAAGCGCCGCTGGAACCCGAACATCCAGCGCGTCCGTGCCGTGGTCGCGGGCACCCCCAAGCGTGTGAACGTCTGCACCTCCTGCCTCAAGGCGGGCAAGGTCACGCGCCAGGCCTGAGCCTGCGCACCGGGCACACCCCGGTGCTTCGACGCTTTCGCGAGACGCCCGTCGGGATCTTCCCGGCGGGCGTCTCGTCGTCCCCTCGTGCACCCGGCGCCCCCGCGCGCTCGTCGCCCGCGGACACCGGCAAAGAATTCGTGAAGGATTCACCAAACGGCCTTGGCCGAGGCGGCGACGACGTGGCACTCTGAGCAGATGATCGTGCAGACCGACAGCGACGTGGAGATCCGGCCCGCCGCGGTGACCGACGCCGGGCGGATCGCCCAGGTGCACCTCACCTCGTGGAAGGGCGCCTACGCCAGCGTGCTGCCGGCCGAGTACCTCGACTCCCTCGACGCGTCCGAGCGGGCCGCCCAGTGGCAGCAGATCCTCGACGAGGGCACCCGCACCACGCTCGTCGCCGAGGGCGACGGCCGCCTCCTGGGTTTCGCGAGCTACGGCCCGTCGCGCGACGAGGACGCCGAGGACGGCGACCTCGAGCTCTACGCGATCTATCTCGACCCCGAGTCCTGGGGCCGCGGCGTCGCCCGCGACCTGATGCGCACCGTCCTCGCCGACGTCCCCGACGGCGTGCCGATGTCGCTGTGGGTGCTCGCGCAGAACGAGCGCGCGCGCCACTTCTACCGCCGCCACGGCTTCCAGGCGGACGGCGTCGAGCGCATGGACGACATCGGCGACACCCCGGTCACCGAGGTGCGCTACCGCCGCGGCTGAGCGACCCCCGCGCGGTCACCCGCCGAAATGGTCCCACCCGCCGCGCGCGGCGGGCTCCGCACCGTCCACGGTGACGACGGCGGGTCCCTGCCGGACCTGCCCCACGCGGCGGAAGCCCTCCGGCAGCGCGACGCCCGGCGGGAACGCGGCGAGCAGGCCGTGGTCCTCTCCCCCGGTGAGCGCCCATCCCCGCGCGGCGTCCCGAGCGGCCTCCGGGCCGAGCCCCAGACCCCGGGCGGCGGGCAGCAGCCGCTCGACGTCCACCGCCAGCGTGCCCGCCTCGACGTCCACGCCGACGCCGCTCGCGCGCGCCATCCGGCCCGCGTCGCGCAGCAGCCCGTCCGAGACGTCCAGCATCGCGGTGGCCCCGCCCCGGGCCGCCGCCGGACCGGCCGCGAGCGGCGCCCCCGGGCGCAGGTAGCCGGCCACGCAGGCACCGACCCCCGCCGCGCCGTCGACGGTCGTCGCGTCCGCGGGGGTCGCCGCGCCGGCGTCGAGCAGCGCGAGGCCTGCCGCCGAGAGCCCGCGGTGCCCGGCGTGGGCCAGCACGTCGCCCGGCCGCGCACCGGCCCGCGTCACGGGCGCACGCCCCTCCAGGTCGCCGTGCGCGGTGACCGCCACGACCACGGTCTCGCCGCCCGACAGGTCCCCGCCCACGACGCCCGCCCCGACCGGCGCGGACACGTCCGCCAGGCCGCGGGCGAGCCCGGTCACCCAGTCGACCGGCAGGTCCCCCGGGACCACGAGCGACACGACCAGGGAGGTCGGGCGCGCGCCCATCGCCGCGACGTCCGCGAGGTTGGCCGTCGCGGCCCGCGCCCCGACGTCGTACCCGCCCGACCAGCGCCGGCGGAAGTGCCGGTCCTCGACGAGCACGTCCGTCGTGACCACGAACCGCGCGTCCGGGGCCGCGACCACCGCCGCGTCGTCCCCCGGGCCGAGCAGGGTCGCCGCCGCCGCGGGCAGCAGCGGGAAGATCCGCGCGAGCAGGTCCTCCTCGGACAGGTCGCGCACGAGGGGTCGGGTGGCGTCGGTCACGGGACGACTGTAGGCGGTCGGCGGGCACGTCCCGCCCGGTAGCGTGGTCGCCGTGCCCCGTCGTGCCCGTGCCCTGATGTCGTCCCGCGCCGCTGCCCGCGCCGTCGCGCTGGGCGTCCTCGTCCTCCCGTTGGCTGCCTGCGCCACCACGATCGGCGCGACGCCCGCCGAGGACGCCGCCAACCCGGACTGCGCGCCCGTCATGCTCGCGCTGCCCGACGTGCTCGCGGGCGACCTCGACAAGGCGAAGACCAACGCCCAGGCCACCGCCGCCTGGGGTGAGCCCGGGGCCGCCGTGACGCTGCGCTGCGGCGTCACCCCGCCCGGACCCTCTCCCGACTGCCAGCGCGTCGAGTCCCCGGCGGGCGCCGTGGACTGGATCGTCGAGGCCGGCGAGGACGGGACGTGGCGGTTCACCACCTACGGTCGCGAGCCCGCCGTCGAGGTCGTCGTGCCCCCGTCGGTCACCGAGGACCACTCGACGTCGTTCGTCGGCGATCTCGCCCAGGCCGTGAGCAACGTGCCGCCGACCGCGCAGTGCACCTGACGCGACTGCCGAGGCGCGGACCGACCGCCCGTGGCACGGTGACGGGATGGACCAGCGCCTGAGCCTCGTCACCCTCGTCGTCGCCGACCTCGCCGCCACGCGGCGCTTCTACGTGGACGGCCTCGGCTGGGAGCCGCTGATGGAGGCGCCCGGCGAGGTGCTGATGTTCCAGGTCGGGCAGCACGTCGTGCTGTCGCTCTGGGACGAGGGGCACGCCACGGAGGAGATCGGGCCGGTGGTGCGCGGCGGCACCGCGCCGCTGACCCTGGCGCACAACGTCGGCACGCCGGCCGACGTGGACGCCGTCCTGGCGCACGCCCGCCGGGCCGGCGCCGCGACGGTCCGCGACGGCGTGCAGCGCGAGTGGGGCGGCTACTCGGGCTACTTCACCGACCCCGACGGGTTCCTGTGGGAGGTCGCGCACGCCCCGGGCCCGCTCGGCGAGCTCGTGGTGCCCTGAGGCTCGCCGACCTCCTGCACGTCCCCGTTCAGCCACGCCGCCGTTCAGCGCAGGCCGGTGGGGCGCTCCAGGGCGAGCTGGATGAGCTCGTCGACGAGCTCGGGGTAGCTCACGCCCGACGCCTCCCACATGCGCGGGTACATCGAGAAGGGCGTGAACCCGGGCATGGTGTTGATCTCGTTGACGATCACGCGCTCGTCGGGGGTGACGAAGACGTCCACGCGGGACAGGCCCTCGGCCTCCACCGCCTCGAACGTGCGCACCGCGACCTCGCGGATCTCGTCGATGACGGCCTGCGGCAGCTCGGCCGGGCAGCGCAGGTCGACGTGCGCCTCGTCGAGGTACTTCGCCTCGAAGTCGTAGAACGCGTGGCTGTCGTGGTCGACGACGATCTCGCCGGGCAGCGACGCCCGCGCCCGCGCGCCGTCGTGCCCGCCGAGCACGGCGCACTCGATCTCGCGGCCGTCGATCCCGGCCTCGACGACCACCTTGGGGTCGTGCTCGCGCGCGGCGTCGACGGCGGCGGGCAGGTCGGCCAGGTCGTCCACGCGCGTGATGCCGAGCGACGACCCCGCGCGGGCGGGCTTGACGAACAGCGGCAGGCCGAGCGGCTCGACGGCGGCGACGCACGCGGCGCGGTCCCGCTCCCACTCCCGGGGGCGGATCACGACGTACGGGCCGACGGCGAGTCCCTGGCCTGCGAGCACGAGCTTCATGAAGTGCTTGTCCATGCCGACCGCCGAGGCGAGCACGCCCGCGCCGACGTAGTGCACGTCCGACAGCTCCAGCAGGCCCTGCACCGTGCCGTCCTCGCCGAACGGCCCGTGCAGCAGCGGGAAGACGACGTCGACCTCGCCGAGCAGCGCGGGCACCTGGCCCGGCTCCAGCACGCGCAGGGTGCGCTCGCCCTGGGTGAGCGACAGCACGACCTCGGCGCCCGAGTCGGCGGTCACCTCCGGCAGCCGGCCGTCGGTGATCTGCCACCGCTCCGGGTCGTCGGCGGCGATCACCCAGCGACCCTCGCGCGTGATGCCCACGGGCACGACGTCGTAGCGGTCGCGGTCGATCGCGCGCAGCACCCCGGCCGCGGTGGACGCGGAGATGGCGTGCTCGCCCGAGCGACCGCCGAACAGCACGGCGACGCGGGTCTTGCGCGGGGCACCGTCGCCCGCGGGCGGGACGGCAGGAACGGGGCTCGTAGGAGCGGCGGTGGCGTCGGACATCGCCGCCCAACCTACCGGACCCGGACCCGCCGTCCCCACCACCTCAGCGGGCGCGCAGCTCCTTGCGCAGGATCTTCCCCGCCGCGGACTTCGGGACCGCGTCGACGAACTCCACGACCCGCACCTTCTTGTACGGGGCGACGTGCTCGGCGACGAAGGCCTGCACGTCGCCGCCGTCGAGCCTGCTGCCCTCGGCCCGCACGACGAACGCCTTCGGCACCTCCCCCGACTCCGGGTCCGGCACACCGATCACGGCCGCGTCCGCGATCTCGGGGTGCGTGAGCAGCAGCGCCTCCAGCTCGGCGGGCGCCACCTGGTAGCCCTTGTGCTTGATGAGCTCCTTGAGGCGGTCGACCACCGTGAACGCGCCGTCCGCATCGACCGTCACGATGTCGCCGGTGTGCAGGAAGCCGTCGGGCTCGAGCGTGTCCCGGGTGGACTGCTCGTCGGCGAGGTAGCCGACCATGACGTTCGGACCGGAGCACAGCAGCTCGCCGGGCGCGCTGACACCGACCTCGGGCAGCGCGATCGCCTCGCCCGTCGCCGGGTCGACGACCTTGGCCAGCATGTTGGGCACCAGCAGGCCGACGGTGCCCGGGGAGATGTCGGTGCGGTCGACGGGCACGACGTGCGAGACCGGCGACATCTCGGACATCCCGTACCCCTGCAGCACCCGGGCGCCCGGCAGGCGGCGGCCCACCGCCTCGGCCAGGTGCTCGTCGAACGGGGCCGCCCCCGACATGAGGATCCGCACGCTGGACAGGTCCCGTCCGGCGGCCGCCGGGTGCTTGGCGAGCGCCAGCGCGATGGGCGGCGCGACGAACAGCACGGTGGCCCGGTGCTGCTCGACGACGCGCAGGTACTCGGCGAGGTCGAACCGCGGCAGGGTGACGAGCGCCGAGCGCTGGTAGATCGCGCCGTTCATGAGCACCGTCATGCCGTAGATGTGGAAGAACGGCAGGACCGCGGGGACGACGTCGTCAGGTGCGAGGGGCAGGTACGCCTCCGTCTGCACCACGTTCGCCACGAGGTTGCGGTGGGTCAGCATCACGCCCTTCGGCAGCCCCGTCGTGCCGGACGAGTAGGGCAGGACGGCGAGGTGCGTGCGGGGGTCGAACGCGACGTCGGGCGCGGCGTGGCCGCCCGCGAGTAGCTCCCCGAGCGACGGGTGGCCGTCCGCGCCGTCGAGCACGACGACGTCGGCGGCCGCCATCCCGACGGCGTCGGCGCCGGCCTCGGCCGCCGGCAGCAGGGCCGAGACGGTCACGAGCGCCCTCGCCCCGGACGACCCGAGCTGCTTGGCGACCTCGCGCCCCGACGCGAGCGCGTTGATCGTGGTCACCGTGATGCCGGCCCGCAGCAGCCCGTGGAAGACGGCGACGAAGGCGGGCACGTTGGGGCTGTGCAGGGCCACCACGTCCCCGACGCCCAGGCCCCGGGCGGCGAACGCCCCGGCGATCGCCCCCACGCGGTCGCGCAGCTCCCCGTAGGTGATCCTGGCGCCGCTCGGGCCGTCGACCAGCGCGACCCGGTCGACGTCCGCGGCGGCGAGGGACGCGAAGAGGAAGTCGTAGAGGCTGACGTCGGGGATCTCGACGTCGGCGTGCGGGCTGCGGATGACGGAACGGTCGGTGCTGCTGGCGTCGGTGCTGATGTCGGCGCTGCGGCCGACGGCGGTGTCGGCGCTGGTCTCGGACATGGCGGTCCCTTCGTGCGGCACGGTCCTCGTCGACCGTGTGCACGGGAGCGTAGCGCCGGGAACCGATGGCGCGGGAGCGTCGTTGGGGCGATCGTGGACATCACGAACGACTCGAACGCCATCGCGGCGCCCCCGGCCGAGGATCAGGCCGCGCCCGCCGACGACCCCAGTCATAGTCCGGGCTCCCCGCAGCCCTCGACTCCTGCCGACCCTGAGGCGGTGCGCCCCCGGTGACCGCCGTCCTCTCCCTCCTCCTCGGCATCCTGGTGATCCTCGTGATCACGGCGGCGACGGCCTACTTCGTCGCCCAGGAGTTCGCCTACATGACCGTGGACCGCTCCCGGCTCGCCGCCCGCGCGGAGGCCGGTGACGCGACCGCGAAGCGCGCCCTCGCCGTCACGCGCCGCACGTCCTTCGTCCTCTCGGGCGCCCAGCTCGGCATCACCGTGACCGGCCTGCTGGTCGGCTACGTCGCCGAGCCCCTGGTGGGCGACGCGCTGGGCACGATGCTCGGCGGCGTCGGCGTCCCGACCGGGGTCGGCGTGGCCGTCGGCACGGTGGCGGCGCTCGCCGTCTCGACGCTGGTGCAGATGCTGTTCGGCGAGCTGTTCCCGAAGAACCTCGCCATCGCCCGGCCGGAGCCCACGGCCCTGCGCCTGGCCGGCTCGACGACGGCGTACCTCACGGTCCTCGGCTGGCTCATCGCGATCTTCGACAAGGCGTCGAACGCGCTGCTGCGCGTGCTGAAGATCGAGCCGGTGCACGACGTCGAGCACTCCGCCACCGCCCGCGACCTCGAGCACATCGTGGCCGACTCGCGCGAGAGCGGCGACCTCCCCGACGACCTGTCGGTGCTGATCGACCGCATCCTCGACTTCCCGCAGCACGACGTCGAGCACGCCATGATCCCGCGCTCGCGCGTCGGCACCGTCGACCCTGCCCTCACCGTGGGCGAGCTGCGCACGCTCATGTCCGGCGGCCACTCCCGCTACCCGGTGGTGGACGCCGAGGACCGCGCGCTCGGCGTCGTCCAGCTCACCGACCTGCTGCGCACCGGCCTCGACGACGCCGCTCCCGTCACCGACCTCATGCGGCCGGTCACCGTGCTGCCCACCCTCATGGCGCTGCCGGACGCCCTCACCGAGCTGACGCGCACCCGCAACCAGCTCGCCGTCGTCGTCGACGAGTACGGCGGCCTCGCGGGCGTGCTCACCCTCGAGGACCTCGCCGAGGAGCTCGTCGGCGAGATCACCGACGAGCACGACCCGGACCTGCCGGTCACCGTGGCGCACGAGGACGACGGCGCCTGGGTGATGGGCGGCGACGTCCACCTGGACGAGGCGGAGCGCGCCATCGGGCACGACCTGCCGCGCGGCGACCACGAGACGGTCGCCGGGCTGCTCATCGCGCAGACGGGCGCGCTGCCCCGCGCGGGAGACGCGGTGAGGGTCGACCTCCCGCCGGACCCGGCGGACCTCGTGCACGCCGAACCCCGCCGCCGATGGCTCGAGGTCGACGTGATCTCGGTCGAGCGGCACGTGCCCCACCTGGTGCGCGTGCGGCTGTTCGAGGGCACCGCGGAGGGCACGGTCGAGCCCGCCCCGGACGCCACGCCCGACCTCGCGAAGGAGGACGACCGATGAGCAACCCCTGGGTCGTCGTCGTCGCGACCGTCGTCATCATCGCGCTCAGCGCGTTCTTCGTGGCCGTGGAGTTCGCCCTGCTCGGGGCGCGCCGCCACCGGCTGGAGGACGCCGCCCCGCGCAGCCGGTCCGCCCGGGCCGCGCTGCGCAGCTCGTCCGAGCTCACGCTGCTGCTCGCCGGGTCGCAGCTCGGCATCACCGCCTGCACCCTGGCGCTCGGCGCCGTGACCAAGCCGGCGGTCCACCACTGGCTCACGCCGCTGTTCGCGGCGTGGGGCGCGCCGTACTGGGTGGCCGACGTCGCGGGCTTCGTGCTCGCGCTGATCCTCGTGACGTTCCTGCACCTCGTGGTGGGCGAGATGGCGCCCAAGTCGTGGGCCATCGCGCACCCGGAGGCGTCCGCGACGCTCCTCGCCCTGCCGATGCGGGCGTTCATGTGGGTCACCCGGCCCGTGCTGCGCTGGCTCAACGCGCTGGCCAACCAGTGCCTGCGTGCCGTCGGCGTGGAGCCGGTGGACCACATCGAGGCGGGTCACGACCCGGCCACCCTGCGGCACCTCGTGGAGCACTCCGTGAACGTCGGCGCGCTCGACGCCACGTACTCCACGCAGATCGCCGGGGCGCTCGAGCTCGAGACCCTCACCGTCGACGCGCTGGTGCCGGAGGGGGCACGCCCCACCTCTGTCGCCGCGGACGCCACGGCCTCCGACGTGCGCGCCGCGTCCGTGGCGTCCGGCCACCTGCGCATCCTGCTGCGCGACGGCGGTGCCGAGGGTGAGGTGGCCGGCGTCGTGCACGTGCGCGACACCCTGCTGCTCGACGACGGCGCCCCCGTGGCACCCGTGGCGCGCGCGCCGTTCGTGCTCGACGCGGCGACCACCGTGCACGCGGCGATCTCGCTGCTGCGCGAGGCGGGAGAGCAGCTCGCGCTGGTGCGGCGCGACGGGCGCACGCTCGGCGTCGTCACGCTGGCGGACGTGCTGCACCGTTTGCTGCCGCAGGGGCAGGAGGCGACGGCGGACGTCTGAGCCAGGGCGCGGCGTACGGTGAGGTCATGCCTGTGACCTCGCCGGACGCCGCGCCGTCGTCCTTCCCCTCGCCGCTCTCCGCCCCGCGCCAGATCCTCACCGACGAGCTGCTGGAGACGATCCGCGGCCGTGCGGCGGCGTACGACCGCGAGAACGCGTTCTTCGCCGACGACCTCGCCGACCTCAAGGCGGCGGGGTACCTGCAGGCGATGGTCCCGCAGCACCTGGGGGGCGCCGGCCTGACCCTGCGCGAGGCCGCGCGCGAGCAGGCCCGGCTCGCCGGCGCGGCGCCCGCCACGGCCCTGGCGGTGAACATGCACCACGTGTGGGTGGGCGTCGCCCGGTTCCTGCACGAGCGCGGCGACTCCTCCCTCGACTGGCTGCTCGAGGAGACGGCGCACGGCGAGGTCTTCGGCTTCGGCTACTCCGAGGCGGGCAACGACCTGGTGCTGCTCGGCTCGCGCACCGAGGCCCGTCCCGACGGCGACGGCGGGTACTCCTTCCACGGCACGAAGATCTTCACGTCCAACTCCCCCGGCTGGACGCGTCTCGGTGTCATGGGCCTGGACGACGCGACCGACCCCGACGACCCGCGCATCGTGCACGCGTTCGTCACCCGTGACGGCGGCGGCTTCGAGATCAAGGACGACTGGGACACGCTCGGCATGCGGGCGTCGCAGTCCTGCACCACCGTGCTCGACGGCGCCCACGCCCCCGCCGACCGCGTGCTGCGGCGCATCGCGCCCGGCCCCAGCCTCGACCCGTACGTGCTGGGGATCTTCACCAGCTTCGAGATCCTGCTCGCGAGCGTCTACCTGGGGATCGCCGACCGCGCGCTGGCGCTCGCCGTCGAGACGGTCGGGAAGCGGCGCTCGATGAAGACCGGCAAGGCGTACTCGCAGGACCCGGACATCCGCTGGCGCATCGGCACCGCCGCCCTCGCGCTGGACGGCCTGTGGCCGCAGCTCGACCTCGTGGCGGGCGAGGTCGACGCCCAGGTCGACGTGCGGTCCGGGTCAGGTGCCGGCTTCTTCCGCTCGACGGCGGGGCTCAAGGTGCGCGTGACGGAGACGGCCCGCCAGGTGGTGGACGAGGCGATCCGTTGCTCCGGCGGGTCCACGTACTTCAACCGCTCCGAGCTCGGCCGGCTCTACCGCGACGTGCTCGCCGGCATCTTCCACCCGTCCGACGACGAGTCCGCCCACTCGACCGTCGCGCAGGCCGTGCTCGGCCCCCTCGAGGACTGACGACCGCCCCGAGACGGTTCAGGCGGAGGCGCCGTCCAGCCGGGCGAGCTCGTCGGGGGTGAGCTCCAGCGTCATCGAGCGCAGCAGGGCGCCGAGCTGGCCCGTGTGCCGGGCGCTGGCGATAGGCGCGACGACGGTCGGCTGCGCGCGCAGCCAGGCCAGCGCGACGGACGCGACGGGCGCGTCGTGGGCGGCGGCGACGTCGTCGAGCGCGGCCAGCACGCGCCGCCCGCGGTCGTCGAGGTAGCGCGCGGCGCCCTGGGCACGGGGGCTGTCGGGCGCCTCGCCGTCGCGGTAGGTGCCGGCGAGGAAGCCGGAGGCGAGCGCGTAGTACGGCAGCACCCCGAGCGCGTGGCGCTCGGCGGCCTGGCGCAGCCCGTCCTCGAAGCCGCGCTCCACGAGGTTGTAGTGCGGCTGCAGGGCCACGGGACGGTGCAGGCCCGCCGCGTCGACGGCGGCGAACCACTCGTCGATCCGCCCCGGCGTGTAGTTGGAGACGCCGATCTCGCGCACGAGGCCGTCGTCGACGAGGGCGGAGAACGCCGCCGCCGTCTCCTCGATCGGGGTGTCGGCGTCGTCGAAGTGGGCGTAGTACAGGTCGATGCGGTCGGTGCCCAGGCGCTTCAGCGACGCCTCCGCCGCGGCCCGGACGTTCGCCGCCGCCAGCCCACGGAACTGCGGGTGCGCGGAGACCTTGGTCGCGACCAGCACGTCGTCGCGCCGGCCCGTGCGCGCGAGCCAGCGGCCGATCGTCGCCTCGCTCTCGCCCCCGGAGTTGCCCGGCACCCAGGCGGAGTACCCGTCGGCGGTGTCGAGCATGCGCCCACCGGCGTCGGCGAACGCGTCGAGGACCGCGAAGGACGCGGCGTCGTCAGCCGTCCAGCCGAACACGTTGCCGCCGAGCACCAGCGGCGCTCCGGCGAGGTCGAGGGAGCCGAGCGCGAGGCCGGCCGGGGCAGAGTTCGTCGCCTGGGTCACAGTACGCACAAGGACGGCGGGCCCCACGGCATTCCCGGACCGCTACGATCCCGCGTCATGACGCTGCGCAGGGGCACGGTCGCCCGGTACGCCGTCGGGTCCGTCGGCACCGGCGGGTTCGCGACGCTCCCCGGCCTGGTGCTGGTCTTCTACCTCACGGACACCCTCGGCGTCGCGGCCGGGCTCGCCGGTCTGCTCGTCACCGCGGCGAAGGTGTGGGACGTCGTCATCGACCCGCTGATCGGCGCGGCCAGCGACCGCGAGCGCGCCCGCATCGGGCGCCGCCGGCGCCTCATGGTCGTGGGCGGCCTCGCCCTGCCGGTGTTCTTCACCCTGACGTTCGCCGTGCCGGCCGGCCTCGCCCCGGCGGGAGCGGCGACCTGGGTGCTCCTCGCCTTCCTCGCGGCGGCGACGGCGTTCAGCCTGTTCCAGGTGCCGTACATCGCCCTGCCCGCCGAGCTCGCCGGCACCTACGACGCCCGCACGCGCCTGCTCACCGCGCGGGTCGTGGTGCTCACCGCCGCGATCCTGCTGTTCGGCGGCGGCGGGCCCGCGCTGCGGGGCCTCGGGGGCGACGACGAGCGGCTCGGGTACCTGCTGATGGCGGTGGCCGCGTCGCTGGTGCTCGGGGCGGCGCTGCTCGTGGCGTCGACGGTCGAGCGCTCCGCGGGGCCGCCCGCCCCGCCGCGGCCGGTCCCGGCACGTGCCCGTCTCGCCGCGCACTACCGCGAGGGGCTCGGGCTGCTGCGCTCGAGCCGCCCGTTCCGCACGCTGCTCGGCGCGTTCGTGCTGCAGGCGCTCGCCACCGGCGCCATGCTCGCGGGCGCCCAGTACGTCGCGACCTGGGTGCTGGACGACACGGCCGCGGTGACGTTCCTGTTCGTCGCCCTCGTGGGGCCGGCGCTCGTCGTGACGCCCGCGTGGGGCGTGCTCGCCCGTCGCACCGGCAAGGAGCGCGCGTTCCGCCTGGCGTCCGTGCTGTTCGCCGTGGCGGCGCTCGCGCTGCTGCCCCTCGCCTGGGCGCCCGGCGCCTGGGTGTACGCGCCCGTGGCCCTCGCCGGCGCGGCGTACGCGGGCATGCAGTCGCTGCCGATGGCGATGCTCCCCGACGTCATCGCGCACGACGCCCGGGTGACCCGATCCGACCGCGCCGGCGCGTTCGGCGGCGTCTGGACCGCGGGAGAGACCACCGGCATGGCCCTCGGGACCACCCTGCTGACCGTGGTGCTCGCCGTCACCGGCTACGTGGAGTCCACGGGCGGGGAGACCGTCGTCCAGCCCTCCGCCGCCGTGCTCGGCATCGTCGCGTCGTTCAGCCTCCTGCCCGCGGTGCTCGTGGCCGCCAGCCTCCTGCCCCTCGGCCGGTACCCGCTGCGCCGCCGCGACGTCGACGCGCCCGACGACGTACCCGACGTCGCGCCCGGCAGCCCCGCAGACGCAGACCCCGGTCCCACCCGGGCCGACGATCCCTCTCCCCGACCCTGCTCCCCTCACAAGGAGGCCCCGTGAACCGCCCCGCCCAGCCGGCCGGCGCGCTCGACGATCCGTTCGACCTCGCCCAGGACCCCGCCGCCGTGCTCGCCGCGCTGGCCACCCTGCGCCACCGCGACGCCCCCACCCACGGCGGCCGGGTGCTCAGCTACGTCTACGACCCGGGCGTCCCCGAGCTGGACGCGCTGGCCGGCGACGCGGCGCGCGCCATGCAGCCCGTCAACGGCCTCGACCCCACGACGTTCGGCTCGGTGGCCGCACTGGAGCGCGACGTCGTCGCGTTCGCCCGCGACCTGCTGGGCGGCGACGCCGACACCGTCGGGACGGTGACCAGCGGCGGCACGGAGAGCTGCCTGCTCGCGGTGCAGTCCGCGCGGGACACGTGGCTCGCCGCCCGCGGGCTGCGCCCGGGCGAGGCGCGACCCCGGCTGGTCGCGCCGGTCACGGTGCACGCCGCGTTCCAGAAGGCGGCCCACCTGTACGGGCTGGAGCTCGACCTCGTGCCCGTCGCCGCCGACGGGCCGACGACGGGCGCCGTGGACGCCGCGACGCTCGGCGCGCGTCTGACCGGCGGCCCCGCGGGCGCGGCCGACGTCGCCCTCGTCGTCGTCTCCGCGCCGTCCTATCCGCATGCCGCCGCCGACCCGGTGGCCGACGTCGCGGCCCTCGCCGCCGCGGCGGGCGTGCCCGTGCACGTGGACGCGTGCATCGGCGGCTTCGCCCTGCCGTTCTGGCCCGGCCTGCCGGAGTGGGACCTGCGCGTGCCCGGCGTGACCAGCGTGAGCGCCGACCTGCACAAGTACGCCTTCGCCCCCAAGGGCGCGTCCGTGCTGCTGCACCGCGACCGCGACCGCCAGCGCGCGCAGTACTTCGCCACCACCCGCTGGCCCGGCTACCCCGTGGTGAACCCGACGCTGCTCGGTTCCCGCTCCGGCGGCCCGCTCGCCGCCGCGTGGGCGATCCTGCAGGCCCTCGGCACCGACGGGCTCGCGACGCTCGCCGGCCGCGCCCGGCGCGCCACCCTCGCGCTGCGCGACGCCGTCGACGGACCGACCGGGATCGACGGGCTGCGCGTCGTCGGCTCCCCCGTCGGGCCGCTGCTCGCCGTCGCCGCCGACGACGCCGTGCCGGCAGAACGCCGCGTGGACCCACACGTGTGGGCCGACGCCGTCGCCGCGCGGGGCTGGACGCTCCAGGCCCAACCCGGCCTGGAGCAGGCCGACGGCACGCGCCTGCCGCACACCACGCACCTCACCGTCACACCGGTCACCGAGGGGGTGCTCGGCGAGCTCGTGCCCGTGCTGCGCGCGGCGGCCGACGACGTCCGCGGCCTGCCCCGGCCCGACGCCGGCGCGCTGCTCGGCGCCCTCCCGCCGCTCGACCCCGCCGCGCCCCTCGACTCCGCGACGGCGGCGGCCCTGCTGGACGCGGTCGGGCTGGGTGCGGTCGGTGGCGACCCCGACGCCGCGCCGGGCGTGGGGCCCATGGCACCGCTGCTGGCGCTCGTGGAGGCGCTGCCCGCGCCTCTCGTCGAGCGGCTGCTGGTCGAGCTGCTGGCCCGCCTCGTCGAGCCGCGCGCCGCCGTCTGACCCGGGTTGTCAGGGCCAGGTAGGCATATACCCCGCTGTGCCTCTGACAAGTCGCGCGTCCCGGGACTTGTCAGAGCCAGGTCGGCGCATATGCCTGCCTGGCTCTGACAACTCGGTGGGACGGGTCGCCGTCGGCCCAGGGCGCCGTCGTACCCTGCGGCCATGACGCACGACCCGCACGGACCGCACGTGCCGCTGTCCCCCGCCACCCTCGCCGTGACGGCGGGCCGGCCGCCCCGCGTCCAGGGCGGGCCGGTAAACCCGCCGGTCGTGCTCAGCTCGACCTACGTCAACCAGGGCGTGACCGGCCCCGGCGAGCTGCTGTACACGCGGATGGACACCGAGACGTGGCACCCGTTCGAGGACACCCTCGCCGCGCTGGAGGGCGCCCCGCACGGCGTCGTGTTCGGCTCGGGCATGGCGGCCGTGATCGCGGCCGTCGGCGACGTGCCCGACGGCGGCGCGGTCGTGGTGCCGCGGCACGCCTACCAGGTGTCGCTGGGCTACCTCGACGACCTCGCCGCTCGGCACGGAGTCGACGTGCGCCGCGTCGACATCGCCGACACCGCGCAGGTGGTCGCGGCGCTCGACGGCGCCGACGTGCTCCTCGCCGAGTCGCCCACCAACCCCATGCTCGAGGTCGCGGACCTGCCCGCGATCCTCACGGCCGCTCGCGAGCGCGGCGTGCGCACCGTCGTCGACAACACGTTCGCGACGCCGCTCGGCCAGCGCCCGCTGGACCTCGGCGCGGACGTCGTCGTGCACTCGGTGACCAAGTACCTGGCGGGCCACTCCGACGTCGTGCTCGGCGCCGCCGTCACCCGCGACGACGAGATCGCCGCCGGCCTGCGCGCGTACCGGACGCTGCACGGCGCTATCCCCGGACCGATGGAGGTGTGGCTGGCGCTGCGCGGCCTGCGGACGCTGCACCTGCGCGTGGAGCGGGCGAGCGCGTCGGCGGCGGAGCTCGCCCGACGCCTCGCGGCGCACCCCGGCGTGGCCGAGGTGCGGCACCCGTCGCTGCCCGGCGACCCCGGCCACGAGCGCGCCGCCGGCCTCATGAACGGCTTCGGCGCGATTCTCGGCGTCCGCCCGCACGGCGGCCCCGCCGCCGCCGACGCCGTGGTCGCCGCCGTGCGGCTCTGGGTGCCCGCCACGTCGCTCGGCGGCGTCGAGTCCACGCTGGAGCGGCGGCGGCGGTTCGCGACCGAGTCCCCGACCGTGCCCGAGGACCTGCTGCGCCTGTCCGTGGGCGTCGAGGACGTCGAGGACCTCTGGGCGGACCTCGACCAGGCCCTGCGCTCCGGCGCCGGCCGCGGCTGACCGCGCCCGGGTCGGGCCCGCGCCCTCAGGCGACCGGCGACCGCAGCTCCCCGGCGAGCAGGCGTCCGCGCAGGTCCGCCAGGTCGGCGGCGTACAGGTCGAACGCGTCGTCGTCCCGCGGGGCGTCGCCCTGCGGCCGCGGCACGTAGGCGGTGCGCATCCCCGCGGCGGCCCCGGCACGCAGGTCCCAGGCGTGCGCGGCGACCAGCACGGGCGGCCCCGCCGTCCCTGTCGGCGCGGGCGCCGGCACGGCAGCGGCGACCGCCGCGGCGTAGACCGCCGGTGCAGGCTTGTAGGTGCCCGCGTCCTGGGCCGACAGCGCCCGATGCCACGCCAGGCCGGCGTCCGCGCGCAGCGCGGCGAGCGTGCGGCGGTCCGCGTTGGACAGGCCGAGCACGGTGAAGTCCCGTGCCAGCGCCGCCACGCCCGCCACGGAGTCGGGCCAGGGACGCAGCCGCTGCGCGGCGGTCGCGAGGCGGGCGACGACGCGCGCCGGCAGCGCGCCCTCGGCGGCCAGCCCAGCGAGGACCTCGCGGTCCAGGTCACCGCTCGGCACGAAGTCCCGACGCCCCGCGACCACCTCCCGCTCCCGGTCGGCGACCCGGCCGAGCCACGTCGCGACGACGTCGCGCGCGGCCCCCGCGTCGAGCCCCGCGCCCCGCACCTCGGCCTCCAGGCTCCCCGCCTGGTCGACCAGCGTGCCGAGGACGTCGAACACCAGGACGGGCCGGGGACCGGGAGTCATGGCGCCACCGTACGGGCGTGGTCCGACGACCGCCCTCCGGAGGTCGGACGGGGAGCGTTCCCCGCCGTCAGGCGTCGACGCCCTCGGACTTCTGCGGGCGGGCGAGCAGGCCGCGGGCCATCTCCTCCACCGGGAGGCCCTCGTAGAGCACCGCGACGACGCCGGCGGTGATCGGCATGTCGACGCCGTGCTTGGCGGCGAGGTCGAGCACGGAGCGGCAGGACTTGGCGCCCTCCGCCGTGGTGCCGGTGGCCGCGACCGCCTCCTCCAGCGTCATGCCCTCGCCGATGTGGCGGCCGAGGGTGTTGTTGCGCGACAGCGGCGAGGTGCACGTCGCCACCAGGTCGCCCATGCCCGCCAGGCCCGCGAAGGTCGCGGCGTCGGCCCCGAGCTCGAGGCCGAGGCGCGTGATCTCGACCAGGCCGCGCGTGATGACGGTCGCGACCGTGTTCGAGCCGAAGCCGCGGCCCTGCGCCATGCCGACGGCCAGCGCGACGACGTTCTTCACCGCGCCGCACAGCTCCACGCCGACCACGTCGTCGTTGGTGTACGGGCGGAAGTAGGCGTTCGAGCAGGCCTCGGCGACGAACCGCCCCGCCGACTCGTCGGAGCACGCCACCACGGTCGCCGTGGGCTGGCGCCGGGCGATCTCGGCCGCGAGGTTCGGTCCCGAGACGACGGCCACGCGCGAGAGCGGCACGTCGAGCGCCTCGACGATGACCTGGCTCATGCGCTCGTCCGTGCCGAGCTCCACGCCCTTCATCAGGGAGACGATCACGGCGTCGGGCTCGACGAGGTCGCGGAGGCCGGTGAGCGTGGCGCGCGACACCTGCGACGGCACCGCCACGACGACGATCTGCGCGCCGGCCAGCGCCGCGGCGGCGTCGGTGGTGCCCGTCATCGCGGGCAGCTCGATGCCGGGCAGGTACTTGCCGTTGGTGCGCCGGGTCGTGACCTCGTCGGCGACGGCCGCGTCCCGGCCCCACAGCCGGACGTCGCAGCCCGCGTCGGCGAGGACCATCGCGAAGGTCGTCCCCCAGGACCCCGAGCCCAGGACGGCGACACGGGTCGGCGCCGACGGGTTCCCGGACGGGGGTGCGGTGGTCGGGTTCGTCATGGGCGCTCCACGGGCGGGTAGACGGTCTGCTTGCGTTCGTACTCGGGGTGCTTGCGCAGGTCGAAGCGGGTGGGCGGGGCCGTCTCGCCGCGGATCTCGGCGAGCTGCACGGTGATCGCGTCCATGACGCGGTTGGTGGCCTCGCGCAGGCTCTGCGTGTCGATCGGCCGGTCGTACAGGTCGGACAGGTCCACGGGCGGGCCGGCGACGATCGTCACGGATTTGCGCGGGAACGGCCGCAGCAGGCGCCCGTACCGCGGCAGGATCTTGTGGGCGCCCCACTGGGCGACGGGCACGACCGGCAGGCGGCTGGCCAGCGCCAGCCGTGCCAGCCCGGTCTTGCCCTCCATCGGCCACAGGTCGGGGTCCCGCGTGAGCGTGCCCTCGGGCAGGATCGCCACGCAGGCGCCGCTGCCGAGCTGGTTGCCCGCGTCCTCGAGCGACCGGGCGGCCGCGGACGTGCCGCGGTCCACCGGGATCATCCGCGTCGCCCGCAGCACGGACCCGACCACCGGTGCGGTGAACAGGCCGCGCTTCGCGAGGATCCGCGGCTCGAACCCCTTGTCGAAGAGGTAGTGCGCCAGCGTCAGCGCGTCGTACTCGGTGACGTGGTTGGCGGCGGCGATGAACCCGCCCTCGCGGGGCAGGTTCTCCTCGCCGCCGTCCCAGTCGTAGCGGACCATCGAGAACAGCAGCGGCCGCACGATGCGCGCGACGAGGCGGTAACCACGGGAGTCAGGACGGGCGATCGGCACGGGGCCAGAGCCTACCGCCCGGCCCCGGTGGTCGAGGCGCCTCAGCCGCGGGAGACGTCGGCGCCGAGCGCGACGAGCTTGTCCTGGAACGACTCGTACCCACGGTCGATCAGGCTGATCCCCCGCACCGTGGAGGTCCCCTTGGCCGTGAGCGCCGCGATCAGGTGGGAGAACCCGCCCCGCAGGTCCGGCACCACGATGTCCGCCGCGGACAGCGGTGTCGGGCCGGAGATCACGGCGGAGTGGTGGAAGTTGCGCTGCCCGAACCGGCAGTCACGGCCACCCAGGCACTCCTTGTAGACCTGGATCGTCGCGCCCATCTTCCGCAGCGCGTCGGTGAACCCGAACCGGTTCTCGTACACCGTCTCGTGCACGATCGACAGGCCCTTGGCCTGCGTGAGGGCCACGACGAGCGGCTGCTGCCAGTCCGTCATGAACCCCGGGTGCACGTCCGTCTCGAGCACGATGGAGTCCAGGTCCCCGCCCGGGTGCCAGAACCGGATCCCGTCCTCCTGCACGTCGAACCGGCCGCCCACCTTCCGGAACGTGTTGAGGAAGGTCATCATCTCCGGCTGCGTGGCGCCCTTGATCGTCACGTCGCCGCCGGTGGCCAGGGCCGCCGACGCCCACGACGCCGTCTCGATCCGGTCGCTCAGCGCCGTGTGCGAGTACCCCTCGAGGCGGTCGACGCCCTCGATCCGGATCACCCGGTCGGTATCCACCGAGATGATCGCGCCCATCTTCTGCAGCACCGCGATCAGGTCCATGATCTCGGGCTCGATCGCCGCACCGGTCAGCTCCGTGATGCCCTCGGCACGCACCGCCGTCAGCAGCAGCTGCTCCGTGGCGCCCACCGACGGGTACGGCAGCGAGATCTTCGTGCCCTGCAGCCGGCGCGGGGCGCGCAGCTGGATGCCGTTGGGCATCTTGTCCACCACGGCGCCGAACTGGCGCAGGATGTCCAGGTGGTAGTTGATCGGCCGGTCGCCGATCCGGCAGCCGCCCAGGTCGGGGATGAACGCCTCACCCAACCGGTGCAGCAGCGGCCCGCAGAACAGGATCGGGATGCGGCTCGAGCCCGCGTGCGCGTCGATGTCCGCCACGTGCGCCGACTCCACGTTCGACGGGTCGAGGTCGAGGATCCCGGCGTCCGGGTCCGACTTCACCGTCACCCCGTGCAGCTCGAGCAAGCCCGTGACCACGCCCACGTCACGGATCTGCGGCACGTTGCGCAGGACGCTCGCCGACTCGCCCAGCAGCGACGCCACCATCGCCTTGGAGACGAAGTTCTTCGCCCCCCGCACCGTGATCGTGCCCTCGAGAGGGGTCCCGCCGTTGACGTGCAGCAGATCGTTCATGTCGTCGTGTTCGTCCCGTCGTTACGGATGCAGTGGTCCCGGGACGTGGTCGATGCCGTCGTCCCAGCGCGCCGTCGATCCTGCCTCGCCCGGCACGGTGGTGCCAACACGCGCCCCGGCGGGCTTATTCACGTTCACCACACCTTCACGCGGCGGGCACCGGCACGCAGCGGGACGCGATTCATATCTTGAGACAACTGTTCATGATTCGGGACAGCGGTCGTACGGTCGTCGACCATGACCACCTCCGTCACGTCGGGTGCCACGAGCGCGCCGACGCCGGCCGTCAACTCGCGCGGCCGCGTCGTCGTCGCGTCGCTCATCGGCACCTCCATCGAGTTCTACGACTTCTACGCGTACGCCACCGCGGCCACGCTCGTCTTCCCCGCGCTGTTCTTCCCGAACCAGGACGGCACGACGGCGCTGCTCGCGTCGTTCGCCGCGTTCGGCGCGGCGTTCGTCGCCCGGCCGGTCGGGTCGGTCCTCTTCGGCCACTTCGGCGACCGGATCGGCCGCAAGCGCACGCTGGTCGCGTCGCTCCTGACCATGGGCATCGCGACCGTGGTCATCGGTCTCATCCCCAGCGCCTCGACGCCGGGCTGGACCGTGCTCGCCCCCACCGTCCTCGTGCTCTGCCGCTTCTGCCAGGGCCTGGGCCTCGGTGGCGAGTGGAGCGGCGCCGCGCTGCTGGCCACGGAGAACGCCCCCGCCGGAAAGCGCGCCATCTGGGGCACGTTCCCCCAGCTCGGCGCCCCGATCGGGTTCATCCTGGCCAACCTCGTGTTCATCGGGCTCTCCACGTCGCTCAGCGACGCGCAGTTCCAGAGCTGGGGCTGGCGCGTGCCGTTCCTCGCCAGCGCCGTCCTCGTGATCGTCGGCCTGTGGGTGCGCCTCAAGCTCATCGAGACGCCGGCCTTCCAGAAGGTCGTCGAGGCCGACGCCGTCGCGAAGGTCCCGGTCGCCGCCGTCTTCCGCACCTCGTGGCGCAAGATCGTCTCCGGCACGTTCATCATGCTGGCGACCTACGTGCTCTTCTACCTGATGACCACGTTCACGCTGACGTACGGCACCACCCCCGCGTCCGACGTGCCGCCCGGCCTCGGCTACGCGAAGGTCGACTTCCTGTGGATGCTGATCATCGGCGTGGTGTTCTTCGGCATCTTCACGCTGGTGTCCGGCCCGCTCGCGGAGCGGTTCGGCCGCCGCGGCCACCTCCTCGTCGTCACGGCCGCGATCGCCGTCTTCGGCCTGCTCTTCGTGCCGCTGTTCGGCGGCGGCACGACGGGCGTCATGGCGCTCCTCATCCTCGGCTTCACGCTCATGGGGCTGACGTTCGGCCCGATGGCCGCCATGCTGCCCGAGCTGTTCCCGGGGAACGTCCGGTACACGGGCTCCGCCATCGCGTACAACGTGTCGTCGATCCTCGGTGCCGCCGTCGCGCCGTTCATCGCGGTCTGGCTGTGGGGCATCACGGACTCGCCGGTGCTGGTCGGCATCTACCTCTCGGTGATGGCCGTCATCACCCTCGTGGCGCTCTTCGTCGAGAAGGACACCACGCACGTCGACTTCACGGACGACGTCGGCGCCTGACGCGCCCGGCACGTGACGACGGCGCCGCTCCTCCGCACGGAGGGGCGGCGCCGTCGTCGTGCGAGGGACCCGTGGCCGCCGGTCAGCGCGTCGCGGCGACGGGCTCGCGGTGCTGCACGGGCGACATCGCCGCCGCGCAGAGCACCCCGACGACGAGCACCACGCCCACCAGCAGCAGAGTCTGCGCCGCCGCGTCGGCGAAGCCGGCGAAGAACGCCTGCTGGGCCGCCGCCCCGACCTGCTCGGCGACCGAGGCGGGCACCGAGTCCGGCAGCTGCACGGACCCGACCGCCGTCGTGCCGAGGCTGCCGCTCGCCTGCGAGATGCCGTCGACGAACGCCTGCCGGTACTGCTCGGGCAGCTGCGCGGCGACGTCCTGCGCGGCCGCGGGGACGGTGACGCCGAGGCGCGCCGAGAGGGTCGCGACCACGACGGCGGAGCCGATGACCCCGCCCACCTGCCGGTTGGTGTTGAACGCGCCCGCGCCGGCGCCGGCCGTGCGCGCGTCGAGCCCCGACGTGGCCAGGTTGGACAGCGGGGAGAACGTGAGCCCGGTGCCGACGCCGAACAGCGCCATGGGCCACAGCAGCGCGTACGGCGACAGGTCCGGGTCGAGCACCGCGGCGAGCCACAGCACCGCGCCCGCGATGGCCGCGAACCCGGCCGCGACCACCCACTTGGCCGGCACCCGGTCGGACAGCCGGCCCGCGAACGGCGCGACGACGCCGGACACGAGCGAGCCGGGCATCATCACGAGCGCCGCGTTGATCGGCGTCAGGCCCAGGATCGACTGCAGGAAGATCGTCAGCGGGAAGAAGATGCCGATCATCGCGAACGTGACGACCATGCCGTCCACGTTGGCGAGGGAGAAGTTCCGGGACCGGAACAGGCGCAGCGGCAGCAGCGCGCGCGCCCCCAGGCGGTGCTGCCACCAGACGAAGACCGCGAGCACGAGGATGCCGAGACCCACCAGCGTCCACACGGAGAACGGCCCCCAGATGTGGCCCCAGTCGAAGTTCTCGCCCTCCTGGAGGCCGAAGACGACGGCCGCGAGGCCCAGCACGGACAGCACCACGCCCAGCGGGTCCATCGTGGTGCCGTGCGACGGGAGGTGCGGCAGCCGCGCGACCGAGAACCACAGCGCCGCGACGCCCACCGGGATGTTGACGTAGAAGATCCACTCCCAGCCGATCGTCTCCACGAAGACGCCGCCGAGCAGCGGGCCGACGAGCGTCGCGACGCCGGCGGTCGCGCCCCACAGGCCCATCGCCGCGCCGCGCTGGGTGGGCGGGAAGACGCGGGTGATCATCGACATGGTCTGCGGCGTCATCATCGCCGCGCCGACGCCCTGGACCACGCGGAAGCCGATGAGCCAGCCGATCTCGGGCTCCGAGCCGATGTTGCCGGAGAACCCGCACAGGAACGAGAAGGTCGTGAACACGATCAGCCCGGCGATGAACACCGACTTCTGCCCGTACCGGTCGCCGAGCCGCCCGGCGAGGAGCATCAGCACCGCGTACGACAGCAGATAGGCGCTGTTGACCCAGCCCACCTCGATGAGGGAGGCGGAGAACTGCTCGGTCAGGGTCGGGATCGCGATGTTCACGATCGTCGTGTCGACCATGATCATGAAGAAGCCGAGGATGAGCGGCGGGAGCACGCTCCACGCGGACCTGCCGTGCAGGTCGACGAGCGGGGTCACCGGGGCGCGCCCGGGAGAGGTGGACATGCGACGAGCGTGGCACGGGCCACCGACGGCCGCGCGCCCGGCCGACCGGCCGGTTCAGCCGCCCGGACGGTCCAGCGCGGCCCGCAGCGCGGCGGCGATCTCGCCGGCGGCGGCGAGCTGGTCGTCGGTCAGCGCGTCGACGAACAGGTGCCGCACGGCCCGCAGGTGCGCGACGGACGCCCGGCGGAACGTCGCGGCCCCCTCGTCGGTGAGCGCGACGCCGGCCGCCCGGCTGCCCTGTCGGGCGACCAGTCCGCGCCGTTCCATGCGCCCCACCTGGTGCGACAGGCGGCTGCGCTCCCAGCCGACGGCGTCCGCGAGCGCCGACGACCGCAGGCAGTGGCCGTCGGCGTCGTGCAGGGCGAGCAGCACGGCGTAGTCCGGCGAGGAGAGCCCGGACTCGGCCTGGAGCCGCGCGGACAGGCGCGAGCGCAGCGCGTCCGTGGTCTCGACGAACTCGCGCCAGGTGCGCAGCTGGTCGAGCGTCGGCGAGCGCCGCGCACCGTCCCGGTCCTGGGTCATGCCTGCCTCCGCCGCGGTGGATCGACGCTGGGAATTGACACGTCAATTCCGACGTTACCCCCGGCGACCGACACCGCCACAGGAGGGCACCATGACCACGCTCCAGCTCGGGCTCGACTCGTTCGGCGACCGCCCCGTCGGCGCCGACGGCGAGCTCGTCTCGCACGCCGCCGCGATCCGCCAGGTCGTCGAGGAGGCCGTGCTCGCCGACCAGGTGGGCGTCGACGTCGTCGCCCTCGGCGAGCACCACCGGCCCGAGTACGCGATCTCGACGCCGGAGACCGTGCTCGCGACGATCGCGTCGCGCACCGAGCGCATCCGCCTCGCGTCGGGCGTGACGGTGCTGTCCTCCGACGACCCGGTCCGCGTCTTCCAGCGCTTCGCCACCCTCGACGCCCTCTCGGACGGTCGGGCGGAGGTCATCCTCGGGCGTGGCTCGTTCACCGAGTCGTTCCCGCTCTTCGGCTACGACCTGGCGGACTACGATCTGCTCTTCGAGGAGAAGATCCACCTCTTCACCGAGCTCCTCAAGGAGGAGCCGGTGACCTGGTCCGGCACCACCCGGCCCGCGCTGCGCGACGCCGACGTCTTCCCCAAGACGGAGTCCGGCCACCTGTCGACCTGGGTCGGCGTGGGCGGCTCGCCGCAGTCCGTGGTCCGCGCGGCGCACTACGGCCTGCCGCTGATGCTCGCGATCATCGGGGGCGAGCCGGGCCGGTTCGCGCCGTACGTCGACCTGTACCGGCGCGCGACCGCCCAGCTCGGCACGACGGCGCACCCGGTCGGCATGCACTCCCCCGGGTTCGTCGCCGACACCGACGAGGAGGCCGTCGAGATCTTCTGGCCCCACTACCGCCTCCAGCGCGACCGCATCGGCGCCTCCCGCGGGTGGCCGCCGATCCGCCGCGAGGAGTACGACGCCGAGGTGGCGCACGGCTCGCTGTACATCGGGTCGCCGGAGACCGTGGCCCGCAAGATCGCGGCCGCCGTCACCGAGCTCGGCGTCGGCCGCTTCGACATGATCTACACCACCGGCGCGCAGCCCGCCGAGGCCCGGCTGCGCAACGTGGAGCTGTACGGCACGCAGGTGGTCCCGCGGGTCCGCGAGCTCGTGGCCGAGCACGCCGCGACGCAGGACGCCGCCGAGCCCACCACCGAGCCCACCACCGAGGACGGTGACGCCGCGTGACCGCCCCGTCGCCGGCGCCCGGCGCGCCCGCCACGATCGGCATCCTCGGCGCGGGCAAGGTCGGGACGGTCCTGGCGCGGCTGGCCGTGGACGCCGGGTACCGCGTGCTCGTCGCGGGCTCGGGCGACCCGGCGAGGATCGCGCTGACGGTGGAGGTGCTCGCCCCGGGGGCGCAGGCCGTCACGGCCCAGGAGGCCGCCGCGAAGTCCGACGTCGTCGTCCTCGCCCTGCCGCTCGGCCGCTACCGCACCGTGCCCGTGGACGCCCTGGCCGGCACGCTCGTCGTCGACGCCATGAACTACTGGTGGGAGGTGGACGGGCACCGGGCCGACCTCAGCGACCCGGCCACCTCGACGAGCGAGCTCGTGCAGGACTTCCTCCCCGCGTCACGGGTCGTCAAGGCGTTCAACCACATGGGCTACCACGACCTGGACGCCGGGGCGCGGCCCGCCCGGGCGCCGGGGCGCCGGGCGATCGCCGTGGCCGGGGACGACGCCGACGACGTGCGGCAGGTCGCCGGACTCGTCGACCGCCTCGGCTTCGACGCGGTCGTCGCCGGACCGTTGGCCGCCGGCGCGCGCCTCCAGCCCGGCACCCCGGCGTTCGGCGCGAACCTGCCCCACGACGAGCTGCGCGCGCTGGTCTCCCCCGCCGCCTGACGCCGCCCCGGGCGGCGGGCGGCGGCGGCCCCTATGCTGGTCGGCAGGGCGGCGCGTCCCGCCCGACCCCCGGGACCGGCGCTCGCGCCGCCGGGACCGCGCGAGCGGTGGGGGCAGAGGGGACCTCGAGTGCTCGACGCGGTCAGGACACCGTGTTCACCGGTGCCTGCCGGCGGGCGCGAGCCGCGGGTGGCGCACCGAGCGAGCACGCAGGAGTCCTCATGACCACGCAGGAGTCGTTCAAGAAGCGCGTCCGCGCGCGCATGGCCACCACCGGCGAGAAGTACGGCGCCGCGCGCCGCACCCTCCTCGCCCAGGCCGCCCCGCCCTCCGCCGCCGGGACCCGCGCCTGGGTCTCGGAGCCCGACCTCTCCGACGACACGATCCGCGAGAGCACGGGCCGCGGGTGGGACGAGTGGGTCGCGCTCGTGGACGCCGGGCCCGGCCGCGGCGCCGGGCACACCGCCGTCGCCGCCTGGCTCGTCGACGCGCACGGCGTGTCGGGCTGGTGGGCGCAGTCCGTCACCGTCGGCTACGAGCGCATCACCGGCCTGCGCGTGCCGGGCCAGCGGCCCGACGGCACGTTCTCGGTCAGCCGCTCGCGGCTGACCGACGTCGACCGCGACGCGCTGCGGGCGCTGCTCGACGACGAGGCCGGCCGCGCCGACCTGGTCCCCGGCCTCACGCTCGCACCCCGGTCCCGGCCGGGCGTGAAGAGCCCGCGGTTCGGCGTGTCCGACGGCGACGGCGAGCACGGCGTCGCGATGTTCTCGCTGGATCCGGCCGGCTCCCGGCTGCGGCTCACCGTGACCCACGAGCGGCTCGGCTCCGCGGCCGAGGCCGAGCTGTGGAAGGCGTACTGGGCCGACTGGCTGGCGGCGCTCGACGACGCCTGACGGTCACCCGACCGGAGCCCGGCCGGTCGCCGGGGGCGTGCGTGCTACCCGAGCTCGGGTCGCACGCCCTCGGCGATCAGCCGCCGCCGCTCGACGTACTCCGGCAGGATCGTCACGTCGTCGTCGGCGAACCACTCGAACGGCGCGGTCGACGCGACGAGCGCGAAGTTGGCCCACGGCTCGAACGACCCGGACCGGACCACGACCTTGGCGCGCGGCGCCCAGTGCTCGACGAGGTGCTCGTGGGTCGTGCTGTGGAACGTGGCGCCCGAGCCGGTGAAGAGGTCCTGCACGTCGCCGTACAGGCGCGGGTGGTGCGTCTTCACCTCGGTGGCGAGGTGCACCTCCTCGACGAAGACCTCCTCCCGCAGCACCCGCAGGATCGTCCGCACGTCGAGGTGCCCGCGCGTCAGCGCGAGGTCGACGCGGTGCGCGTCCTTCGGGATGGGGAACCCGGCGTCGGTGACCAGCACGACGTCGGTGTGCCCCAGCGTCGCGAGCGCCCCGGCGAGCCCGGGGTGCAGGATCCGTCCGCTTCTCATGCCGTCTCCTTCGTCGTGGCTCTCGTGGTGGCGAGGAACCCCTCGACCTCGGCGCGCGTCCGGTAGGACGGCACCGTCTCCCAGTGCTCGCAGCACAGCGCCGCCACGACGCCGGCGAAGGCGGCACCCGTGCGCAGGTCGCGCCCCTCCCCGAGCGCGACGGCGAGCGCCGCGTTGAAGCTGTCGCCCGCGCCGTTGGAGTCGACGACGTCGACCGCCGCGGTCGGCACCGCCGTCACGCCCTCCGCATCGGCCACGAGCGCCCCGTCCTCCCCGCGCGTGACGACGACGGCGCGCGGCCCGAGGGCGAGCAGCCGCCGGGCGAGCTCCTCGACCGGCGTGGGGTCACCGGGCGGCAGGCCCAGCGCGACCCTGGCCTCGTGCTCGTTCGGCGTCAGGACGTCCACCGCCGAGAGGTCCACGCCGCGCAGGTCGACGGCGGGCGCCGGGTTGAGCACCGTCGCCACGCCGGCGTCCCGCGCGACGCCCAGCGCGTGCAGCGCCGAGCCGAGCGGGATCTCGAGCTGGGCGAGGACGACGTCCGCCCCGCGCAGCGCGTCGGCGGACGCGTCCAGCACGTCGGGCAGCAGCCGGTCGTTGGCGCCCTTGTCGACGACGATGAGGTTGCGCCCGGCCGTGTCCTTGACGATGAACCCGACCCCCGTCGGCGCCGTCGGGTCGACCGTCACGCGCGAGTCGTCGACCCCCTCGGCCGCCATCAGGGCGCGGAACTCCGCGCCGTGCGCGTCGTCGCCCACCGCTCCGACGTACGCGACCTCGGCACCGAGGCGAGCGGCCTGGACGGCCATGTCGGAGCCCTTGCCGCCGTACGTCTCGCGGTACTCCCGCCCCAGCAGGGTCTCCCCCGCCTCGGGCAGCCGGTCGACCGTCATCACGAGAGCCTTCGCATAGCTCCCCACCACCGTGAGCCTCATCGCTCTCCTCCGTGTCGTGCCGTGCGCCGGGGACGTCAGTAGGCGTCGGGGTCGCCGACGAGACCGTCGACGATCGCGGGCCCCGAGCTGGTGCCGACCAGCTCGGCCCCCGCCTCGAACAGGCGCTGCATCTTCTCCAGCGAGTTGACCTTGCCGGACACCTTGACCCGGCAGGGCGGCTCGATGTTCGCGGCGAGCAGGCGCACGTCGTGCTCGGTGGCCTCCAGGCCGCCCTTGCCCCAGCCCGACGACTGCTTCACCCAGTCGACCCCGGCCTCGTACGCGATCCGCGTGGCGCGGGCCTTGAGGTCGTCGGTGGGCAGGAAGCCGAACTCGAGCATCACCTTCACGGCCACGCCCTCGGCGTGCGCGAGCCGGACCACGTCCTCGATGTCGCGGGCGTAGAGGTCCTCGTCGCCGCCGAGCAGCAGGCCCGGGTGCGGCGGGAAGTCGAACTCGTCCACCCCGGTCGTGACGAGGGCGCGCAGGGCCGCGAGCCGCATCTCAGGGGTGTCGTTGGCCATGGGGAAGTTGAGCGTGGACGCGACCTTGACGCCGGTCCCCGCGAGCACGTCCTTCGCCAGCGGCACCCAGTACGGCGCGATCATCGCGGCGTCGAAGCCGTAGGCGGCGCACGTCTCCAGGTGCTTCGTCACGCCGTCGCGCGTGAGGTCGGGGTTGACGTTCGTGTACTGGATCGCGCGGGCGACCTGCGTCGGGTCGGTGAAGTCGAGGGTCATGCGGGTTCTCCTGGACAGGTGAGGTGCGCGGGTCATCCCTTGACCGCGCCGGCGGACAGGCCGCTCATGACGTGCCGTTGCATGAGGACGAAGATGAGCAGGATCGGCACCACAGCCAGCAGCAGGGTGGGGAACACGATCTCGTAGTTGGTGGTGTACGAGGACACGGCCGCGTACACACCGGTGGTGATGGTCCGGAACGACGACCCGGGCCCGAGGATGAGCTGCGGGCTGACGAAGTCGTTCCACGCGCTGAGCGCGTTGAGGATGAACGCCGTCGCGACGATCGGCTTCATGAGCGGGAACACGATCCGCCACAGCACGCGCTGCTGGCTCGCGCCGTCGATCGCCGCCGCCTCGTCGAGCGAGCGCGGCAGCATGCGGATGTACCCGGTGAAGATGAACAGGGTGAACGGGATCATGGTCGACGACATGAAGAGCACCAGGCCGGGCAGCGTCCCCATGAGGTGCAGCGCCTTGAGCACGAAGATCGCGGGCACCAGGATGATCTGCGCCGGGATGAACATGCCCGCCACGAAGAACATCAGCAGCACCCGGAACAGGATCGTCGGGGTGCGGGCGATCACGTACGCGGTGGGGACGGAGACCCCGATCGCGACGACGTTGCACGCGACGACGAGGAACAGCGTCACCGCGTAGCCGGCGACGACCGGGAAGTTCGGGTTGGACCATGCGTCCTGCAGGAACTGGGTCGTGGCCGTGGCCGGGTCGAACCCGAGCGGGGACAGCAGGATCTCCTGCTGCGGCTTGAACGCGTTGACGACGACGATGTACAGCGGCACGAGCATCGCGACCGACAGCACCGCGATCGCGATGGTGCGCACGGTCGCGCGCGACCGCGCCGTCCGGCTGCCCGACAGGCTCATGACAGCGCCTCCGCCCCTTCTTCGGCGTGCCTGCGCAGCGCGATGATCGTGAACGACAGGATCCCGGCGACGACGATCAGCAGGACCGCCTGGGCGCACGCCAGGCCCACCTTGTTGTTGGCGAAGGAGACCGCGAGGATCTCGTAGGCCCAGGTCTGCGTCGCGTCGCCGGGCCCGCCGTTGGTCAGGCCGAGCACGACCTCGTAGACCTTGAGCAGCGACAGCACCGACGTCACGATCGTCACCGTCACGGTGGGGGCGAGCGCCGGCCACGTGACGTGCTGGAACACCTGCACGCGGCCGGCGCCGTCGAGCGTCGCCGCCTCCTGGAGGTCCGCCGGCACGGCCTGCAGGCCGGCCAGGTACAGCACGAGCTGGACGCCGAGCTGGGCCCACACGATGACCGCGATCATCGTCGCGAGCGCCCAGTCCGGGTCGGACAGGAACGGCAGGGCCGACCGGCCCGACCCGGTGAGCAGGTTGTTCACCGCGCCCTGCGGGCCCAGGATCGCCTGCCACAGGAAGCCCACGATGAGGGCCGACAGCACGTGCGGGTAGAACATCACGGCGCGCGCGAACGCGGTGAAGGGCGTGGTCCGCCGCAGTAGCAGCGCCAGACCGAGCGCGATCACGTTGACGCCGAACGCCCCGACGACCGCGATGACCCCGGTGACCCACAGCGACGAGTGCATGTCGCCCGTCGGGTCGGTGAAGATCCGCGTGTAGTTCTTCAGCCCGACCCACTCGGGCGCCTGGGTCGGGATGCCGTTGTACTCGGTGAACGAGTAGTAGACGGCGTACCCGACGGGCACCACCATGAGTCCGATGTAGACCAGCGCCGCCGGGACCGTCATCAGGCCCCGGCCCAGCGCGCCCCTTCTCCCCAGCACGCGTGCCGTCCTCGCTCGAGCCATGTCAGCCCGCTGCCTCCGCGTCGTACCAGGCCGTGAGCTGGGCGGCGGCGTCGGCGGGCGACGTGCCCTGCCACAGCCCCTGCGCGACCTCGGTGAACTTCTCGTTGAACCCGGCGACCGGCAGGGCGAAGTCGCCCACCGTCTGGTTGCCGGGCACCACGAACGACGGCGCGGCGTCGATGAGCTCCTGGACCTGCCCCGCGTACTCGTTCGCGCTGGTGTCCAGGCCCTCGCGGTTGAAGTTGTCCATCTCCGCCTGGGTGGCGATGGCGTCCTCGTCGGTCACGAGGTACTCGACGAGCTGCGTGGCGGCGTCCTTGGCCTGCGTCCCGTTCCAGACCATGTACGGGAACGCCATCGTGGCGCCCATCGGCGCGGGCTGGTCGGCGGCGTCGTCGACCGGCGGCGCGAAGATCCCGACCTCGAACTCGGGCGGCGAGCCGGCGAGCGTCGTGGTGAACCAGGAGCCCATCGGGTAGATCCCGACGTCGCCCGCGATGAAGTTCGCCTCCTGCGTGCCGCTGTCCGTGGCCACGTCGTCGGCCGTCGTGTAGCCGGCGTCGATCCAGTCCGCCACGTGCTCGAACATCGGCTGGAACTGGTCGCCGAGGGTCGAGGAGCCGCCGGCCACGGCCTGCTGCCACCCGGGGGTGGTGAGGTTCTGCTGCGGGTGCCAGATCTCCTGCACCTGGACGCCGGTGGCCCACTCGGAGGCGAACCCGATCGGCTTCTTCACGCCCTCGTCCTGCAGGGCCTTGAGGGCGGCGTCCATGTCCTCCCAGGTGGCGGGGGGCTCCGTGATGCCGGCCTTCTCGAAGAGGTCCTTGTTGTAGTACAGGAGCGACTGGGCCTGCATGCCCACGCCCACCACGTTGATGGCGCCGTCCGTGGAGTACAGGTCGGCCATCGGGGTGTCCTGGGCCCAGTCGTACTCCGACAGGTCGAGGATCTCGGGCGCCGTGTCCTCGGTGGGGAAGACCGACTGGATGACGTCGGGCGCCGTGCCGGCGGCGAGCTGCGTCGGGAACGTCTCGGCGACCGACTGGCCGCTCGGCCCCTCGATCTTGACGTCGATCCCCGTCTCCTCCTCGAAGGGGGCCACGAGCTCGTCCCACTTCGCCTGCGTGAGGTTGTCGGTGATGTTCACGAGCATCCGCACCTGGTCGCCGCCGCCCGAGCTGCCGCCGCCGTCGTCGGAGCTGCAGGCCGTGAGGGCGAGGACGGGTACGAGCCCGAGCGCGGAGGCGCCGATCGCCCCGCGCCGAAACCTTGCTGACATCGTTGTCTCCCTGGGTGGGTGCGTCGTCCTCGAGGACGAGGACCACTTGTCATACATGCTACATGTGAGAGGTGGCGGGCCACCAGTCCCTAGCCGAGCCGGCCTCGGAAGGGGACGGGGCCGACGACGGTCACGTCCGTCGGCCGGTCCGAGTCGTCGATCCGGAAGATCCCCTCGTCCGCGACGAAGAACGCCGGCGCGTCGGGGTACTCCAGCTCCGCCGGCAGCGGTTCCTTGTCGGTCCAGGCGAAGAACGACCGCGCGAACGTGTCGCGGTCCTTGCGGCCGAAGATGCTGAGGTCCCCGGCCGTGTACGGGCTGAGGATGCACCAGTGCACGCCGTCCTCGGCCCAGAACGCCCGGTCCGACAGGATCACCGCCTGCCGGTCGGGGTCCGCGAACACCGCGTCCCAGAACGACGCGTCCACGTCGCCCCGGGCCAGCGCGTGGCGGGCGAGGAAGAGCAGGTCGTGCGCGTGCCAGGCGGTGCTCGGCGCGACGTCGGCCTCGTGGTGCCAGCCCGTGGCCGACACGAACGGGCCGGCGGGCGACTGGTAGCGGGCGTAGGTGCGCAGGCACGCGTCGCGGAACTCGCCCAGCTCGGGCACGTCGACGTCGGCGAGCACCTCCTCGATGCCGTACAGGCTCAGCCCCATCCCCGCGACCAGCATCGGCGTGGTCGAGAGCAGGTGCGTGTCGCCCCGCACGTACCAGTAGCGGTGGAAGCGGGTGCAGCCCGCGTCGTCGGTCCACGCGGAGCGCGCGACGTGCCGGCAGATCGCGACGGCCTCCTCCAGGAGGTCTGGGCGGCCGAACCGGCGCGCGCCCAGCACGAGCGGCACCACCATGAGCCCGTAGTACTCGGCGGGCTCGAGGATGCCGCCGCCCTCGCGGTCGGTCGGCTGGCGGAAGACGCCCACCGAGGCGCCGTCGGGCACCCCGCGCACGTGGCTGAGGCGCACCAGGGCGTCGAGGTCGTCCTCGAGCTCGGCGGCGTAGACGTCGTCGCCGCTCAGCTCCTCGTACCGCAGCTTGGCCCAGACCCGGGCGTACTCCTGGTTCACCGTGCCGTCGGGGGTCGGCCGGCCGCCGCCGTAGACGCGGCACGCGTCGAGGTCGCGCCGTACGGCCGCGAGCACCTCGGCGCGCTCGTCGGCGGGCAGCAGGTGCCCGGCGTGCCGCAGCCCCTCCAGCAGGCCGAGGCAGCCCACCATGTTGTGGATCAGGCCCGCCGTGGCCGACTCGCCCACCTGGAACCCGATGTGGCGGAACTGCCCGTCGTCCTGCACGGCCCGCGCCTGGAAGAGCATCATCCGCCGCCACAGGTCGAGCCCGCGGTCGTCGGGGTACCGCCCGAGCACCTCGCCGAACGCCGCGGTGGCCGGGGCGGAGAACGCCTGGTGGCCGCTGGTGAAGTCGACGAACGTCGCCGGGTTGGTGCCCCACACGCTGTGGTTGTGGAAGCCCCGGATCTGCCCCTCGTCGCCTACCCACGTGCGCATCCAGCGCGCGAGCGCCGCGACGTCGGGGCCGGCCTGTCCTGCCGCCATGCGTCCTCCTGCCTCGTTGCTGCGGGTGGCATCCTCGCGCACCTCGGTCGTCACGACGCCACCAGCTCCTCCGGGTGCGCGAACGGCAGCCCACGGGCGAACCGCTCGACCTCCGCCGCGACGGAGTCGCCGATCCGGCGCAGCTCCGCGCCCGTGGAGCCCGCGAGGTGCGGCGTGAGCACCACGTTCGGCAGGCTCCACAGCTCGCTGTCCGCCGCCGGCGGCTCGGGATCCGTGACGTCGAGCACCGCGTCGATCCGGCCGGTGCGCAGCTCGGCGAGCAGCGCCGCGCCGTCGACCACGCCGCCCCGGGCGGTGTTGACGAGGGTGGCGCCGTCCGGCATCAGGCCGAGGACCCGTGCGTCGATCTGCCCCGCCGTCCCGGGGGTGAGCGGCTGGTGCAGCGACAGGACGTCGCTGCGCGCCGCGACCTCGTCGAGGCCCGTCGCCCGTGCCCCGGGCAGGCCCGGCACCGGGCCGGGCGACAGCTCTGGGCTGTACAGCAGCACGTCGAGGTCGAACGGCCGCAGCAGCTCGACCACGCGGCGCCCGACCAGCGAGGCCCCCACGATCCCCACCGTGCGGCGGTAGTTGCCCGCGCCGGTGAGGAGGCGCTCGGCGTCCGGCGCCGCGCGTCGCTCGCGGTAGGCCCGCTCGGCGGCGTGCGCCTTCTTGTTCGCGAGCAGGATCATCGCCAGCGCGTACTCGGCGACCGGCACGGCGTTGGCGGCCCGGGCGTTCGACGCCGCCACCCCGCGCGCCGCGAGCACGGCCGGGTCCGCGAGGCACGTGCGCGCGACGCCGCCCGCGTAGGCGACCGCCCGCAGCCGCGGCACGAGGTCCGCGGGAACGGGCGGAGCGCCCCAGCCGGCGACCAGCAGCTCGGCCCCGGCGAGCCGGGCGCGCGCGGCCTCCGAGCCGATCTCGACGACGACCTCCGGGTCGAGGTCGACGACCGCGCCCAGGCGCTCGAGGCCGTCGGTCCCGAAGATCCCCTCGACGAGCTCGGGCGGGTCGAAGGCCAGGACGGCACGGGGACGCGCGCCGGCCGCCCGGGGGCTCGGGCTCATCGCTGCTCGCCCGCGCGCCGGCGCGCGAGTCGCAGGCCGGCGTCCGCGGGCCGCACGTGCGGGCCCGACGGGACGGCCCACGTGCCGGACTCGCGGTTGGTGGCGATGAGCTCCTCGTCCACCTCGATGCCGAGGCCGGGCGCGTCGCCCAGCACGATGCCGCCGTCCTGGATCTCCTGGTCCACGTGCAGCCCGACCGGCCAGGTCAGGTCCTGCACCTCCGTGACGAGGTGGTTGGGCACCGCGGCGGACGCGTGGGCGACCGGGTTGGCGTTGTAGCCGACGGGGCTCACGGGCAGGTCCCGGCCGAGCGCCAGCACGGCGACCCGCAGGAAGTGGGTGATGCCCCAGACGCTGCCCGCCTGCACGACGCCCACGGCGTCGCGGTCGAGCAGGGGCCCGTACTGCTCGAGGCCGGTGAGGTTCTCCCCGGTCGCGACCGCGGCGCGCAGCTCCGAGGCGACGGCCCGGTGCCCGGCGACGTCCCACCGGCGCACCGGCTCCTCGATCCACATGAGGTCGACCTGGTCCTCGACGCGGCGCGCGAACCGGACGGCCTGGTGGCGCCCCCAGGCCTCGTTGACGTCGTACATGAGGTCGGGGTGGTCGGTGTTCTCGCGCAGGACGTCCCGGACGATGGCGAGCCGCTTGACGTCGCGGTCGACGTCGAGGCCGCCCTTGACCTTGGCACCGGTGAAGCCGCGCTCGGCCCAGGGCTCGTAGAGCTCGACGAGCGCGTCGTCGGGCAGCGCGTACTCCAGCCCGGACGCGTACGCGGGCACGAACCGGTCGGCCGCGCCGAGGGTGCGCCACAGCGGCTCGTCGGCGAGCTTCGCCTTGAGGTCCCACAGCGCCATGTCGAAGGCGCCGATCGTGCCGAACGTGCTGCCCGCGTGCCCGGACTTGAAGACGAACGCGAGCATGCGGTCGTAGAGCGCGGTCACCGCACGCGGGTCCTGGCCGTCGAGGGCGCCGAAGACCAGGTCGAGGTTGCCGCTCGCCCCGAGGCCGACGCCGGTGACGCCGGCGTCCGTCTCGAGGAGCACGACCGGCACCTCGGTCACCCCGTCCGCGACGACGCCGTTGACGTCGCCCACCGGGCGCCCCCATCGGTGGACGGTGGTGAGGGTCCGGTATCCCGTGATGCGCATCCGCTGCTCCTACTCCGCACGCGCCGCCGTCGGCGCGCGTCTCGAGGCCGGGTCGTGGGAGGTGCAGCGGCTGGGTGCCAGCGCCTCGTCGAGCCTGTCGGCTGAGTCATAACTTATGATACGAGTGATGAGTACGCAAGCCTCCGCTACGCTCGGGGTGGCCGTCAGCGCAGGCCGCGACGCAGAACGGAGCCCGGACGACATGACAACGACGCCCTCGACCGCCGGAGCGGTGCCCCGCCCCCAGCGACACCGCCCGCCGCTCGCCGCAGCGGTGGTGAAGAGCCTCGTCACGGCGATCGTCGTCGGCGAGTACCCCCCGGGCAGCGCGCTCCCCCCGGCGGGCGCCCTCTGCGAGCAGTACGAGGTCAGCCGCACGGTGATCCGCGAGGCCACCACGGCCCTGGTGGAGAAGGGCCTCGTCGCATCACGACAGGGCTGGGGCACGATCGTGCTCGACCAGGACCAGTGGAGCCTGCTCGACCCGCTCGTCCTCGACGCGCTCTTCCAGCGCGAGGACCGGCTCGTCTATCTCGACAACCTCATCGAGATCCGCACCACCCTGGAGTGCGCGATGGCACGGCGCGCGGCCGGCCTGCTCGACGCCGAGCAGCGCTCCGCCCTCGCGGCGAAGCTCGACGAGCTCGCCGACCTGATCGACGACCCCACGGCGTACGCGCGGGTCGACCTCGAGTTCCACGAGCTGATCCACCGCGCCTCCCACGACGCCTTCGGCCGCGCGATCGTCTCCAGCGTGCAGGGCAAGGCGCTGCACTCCCCGCAGTACAGCGGCACCCCGAGCGTCGACGACGTCCGCTCGACGCACGAGGGCCACACGCGGATCCTCGAGGCGCTCGCCGCCGGCGACGGCGACGGCGCGGACGCCGCGATGCGCGACCACATCACGTCGTCCTGGGCGCGGCGCCGCCCCCAGGAGTAGCCCGGCCCGACGAGGCCTCGCCGACCACGAAGGCCCGGCCCTCCCCGCGACGGTCACGCCGCCGCCCGGAGGACCGGGCCTCTTCTCGACCTGTTGACTTGTACTACATGTGATGTACTACATTCGATCCATCGCGGCACCGCATCCCTGAGCACCTCGGGACGCGAGGACGGCGGGGCAGGGCTGCCCGGCCTCCACCGGCCGCGAGAGCACTCCAGCGACACCCTGCAGTTCCGGTACCGAAGGCGACGACGCCCGACCGCACGGGCAGCCGTTCGACCTTTCGTGGCCTCGACGACGAGACGGACGACGAGAGGGATGTGGATGCGATGACCTCGTTCACCCGACGAGACCTGCTGAGATCGAGCGGAGCCGCGGCGGCCGGCGCGGTCGTGCTGGCGGGCGGCTCCCGCGCCGACACGGCCGAGGCCGCCGCCGGGGACGCAGGCCCGGACGACGCCGCGACCGACCCGCTGGAGCTCTGGTACCCGCGTCCCGCGGCCGCGTGGCTCGAGGCGCTCGCGGTGGGGAACGGCCGGCTCGGCGCCATGGTCTTCGGCGGCGTCGCCACCGAGACCCTCATGCTCAACGAGGACACCGTCTGGGCGGGCGGGCCGCACGACTACGCCGACCCCGGCGGCGCTGAGGCCCTGCCCGAGATCCGGCGCCTCCTCGCGGAGGAGCGCTGGGCCGACGCCCAGCGGCTCGCCGACGCACGCTTCATGGGCCGCCCCACGGAGCAGATGCAGTACCAGCCCGTCGGCGACCTGCACCTCACGTTCCCCGGGCTGACGGACGACGTCGCGCAGTACCGCCGCTCGCTCGACCTCACCACGGCGGTGACCACCACGACGTTCGTCGCCGACGGCGTGCGGCACACGCGCGAGGTGTTCGCCAGCCACGCCGCCCAGGCGATCGTCGTGCGGCTGCGCGCGGACGCGCCGGGGGCCGTCTCGGTCGACGCCGCGTTCACGTCGCTCCAGGAGACGACCACTCTGGCGCACGACGGCCGGACGCTCGCCCTCGAGGGCCGCTCCGGCGAGGCCGAGGGGCTCGAGGGCGAGGTGCGGTTCGTCGCCCTGGCACGGGCCGTCGCCGAGGGCGGGTCCGTGGTGTGCGACGAGGCGTCGCTGCGGGTCCGGGGTGCCGATGCCGTCACGTTGCTCGTCACGATCGGCACCAGCCACCGCAGCTATCTCGACGTGGGCGGCGACCCCTTCGAGCAGGCGGGGCCGCCCCTGGAGCGAGCGAGCGTCAAGGGCTTCGGTGTCCTGCGCCGCGCGCACGTGCGCGACCACCAGGAGCTGTTCGGGCGGGTGGACCTCGATCTCGGCGCGTCGTCGGCGGCGGACCTGCCGACCGACGAGCGGGTGGCGGCGTTCCGCGCCGGCGGCGACCCGCAGCTCGCCGCGCTGTACTACCAGTTCGGCCGCTACCTGCTGATCTCGAGCTCGCGAACGCCCGGCCAGCCCGCCAACCTGCAGGGGCTCTGGAACGCGGAGATGCTGCCCGCCTGGCAGTCGAAGTACACGCTCAACATCAACTGCGAGATGAACTACTGGCCCGCCGGCCCGGCGAACCTCGCGGAGTGCTGGCGACCGCTGTTCGCGATGATCGAGGAGCTCGCGGAGTCGGGGGCGCGGACGGCGCAGAAGATGTGGGGCGCCCGGGGGTGGGTGGCCCACCACAACACCGACCTGTGGCGCGGGACCGCCCCGGTCGACCACGCCTTCTACGGGGTGTGGCCCACCGGCGGCGCGTGGCTCTCGCTCCTCTTCTGGGAGCACTACGAGTACACCGGCGACCTCGACACCCTGCGCGAGTACTTCCCGGTGCTGCGCGGCGCCGTCGAGTTCTTCCTGGACACGCTCGTCGTCGACGACGCGACCGGCTACCTGGTCACGAACCCGTCGCACTCCCCCGAGCTCAAGCACCACGAGGACGACGACGAGGGCGTGAGCCTCTGCGCGGGGCCGACGATGGACTGCCAGATCCTGCGCGACCTGTTCACGGCGTTCGACAACGCGTCGCGGGAGCTCGGCCTCGACCGCGAGACCGCCGTGGCCGCCCTCGCCGCGCGCGACAAGCTGCCCCCGAACCAGGTCGGCTACCTCGGCCAGCTCCAGGAGTGGCTGATCGACTGGGAGGACGCGGCCACCGAGACCAGCCGCCACGTCTCCCACCTGTGGGGAGTGTTCCCCAGCGACCAGATCACGCCTCGCCGGACGCCCGAGCTCGCGGCCGCGGCCGACCGCTCGCTGGAGCTGCGCGGGCCGGCGGTGACCGCCGGCTGGTCCCTGGCCTGGAAGATGAACATCCGCGCCCGGCTCCTGCAGCGCGACGGCGCCTACACGCACCTCACGCAGCTGCTCTCCCCCGGCCGGACGGCGCCCAACCTGTTCGACCTGCACCCGCCGTTCCAGATCGACGGCAACTTCGGCGGCACGTCGGCGATCAACGAGATGCTCCTGCAGTCCCACTCCGGGGAGGTCTGGCTGCTGCCGTGCCTCCCCGAGGCCTGGCCCGAGGGGCGCGTGCGCGGCCTGCGCACCCGCGGAGGCTTCGAGATCACGATGACCTGGTCCTCCGGCCGCCTCGACCACGCCCGCGTGCGCTCGCTGCTCGGCCGCACGGTCCGCCTGCGCACCGACGCGCCCGTGCGCGTCGTCGGACCGGGCGGACCGGTCGCCGTCGAACGCCCCGAGGACGGCCTGGCCGTGTTCGGGACGCGGCGCGGCGCCACCTACGTCGTCCGGCCGACCGCCTGAGACCACCCACCTGCCACACCCGCACCACTCACGAGGAGAGGACACCGATGTCCAGACGATGGATCAGGACCGGCACGGCGGCGGTCGTCGCGATCAGCGCCGTCGCCGCGGTCGGGGTGGGGGCCACGGCCTTCGACCCGTACGCGGCGAGCACGCAGGGCAAGAAGTGCCCCCAGTTCTACGTCTCCCCCGACGGGGACGACGACCGCGGCAACGGCACCCAGAAGGGACCTTGGGCCAGCCTCGACCAGGCCCGCGACCACATCCAGGACCTCGGGCTCAACCACGAGCGCAAGATGAGGTGCGACATCGTGGTCAACCTCGCCGAGGGCGACTACCCCGTCGACGAGACCATCGAGTTCACCGAGAAGGACTCCGGCACCAACGGCCACCAGGTGATCTACCGCTCCGCCGACGGCCCCGGCAAGGCCAACCTCGTCGGCGCCGAGCCCGTCACCGGCTGGGAGCCCTACCAGGACGGCATCTACAAGACGACGTTCGACCCCGAGCAGCAGTTCTACACGCTGTTCGAGGACGGCGAGCGCTCCGAGCTGGCGCGCTACCCCAACCGCACCTCGGAGGACACGCAGGCCCCGTACCTGTTCTCCGTCCTCGGTGAGCCCGAGAAGGAGGCCGTCCGTTCCTGGCTCTACTGGAAGGACGGCGACTGGGACCCGGCGTGGGACGACACCGCGGACAGCAACCCGCTCAAGGACGCCCAGATCACGGTGTGGTCCGGCGGGTCCTGGAGCTGGTTCACGGACACGATCCCGATCGGGGGCGCGGACTACCGCAAGGGCTTCGCGACGTTCGACTACTGGTCGCGGTACGCCCTGGTGAACAGCCGCAGCGGGTCGCGCTACTACATCCAGAACGCGATGCCGTTCCTGGACCAGCCCGGCGAGTACTACGTGGACCGGGAGGCCGGCGAGCTGTACTACATGCCGCGGGGCGACATCGACGACGTCACCATCATGCGGCCGACCGTGGCCAAGCTCGTGGACATCAAGGGGGACTCCCCCGAGGACAAGGCGCACGACATCACGTTCGACGGCCTCGGCGTGCAGTACTCCGACTTCGTCGACTGGTACCGCGCCGGGTGGATCAGCGCCGGCGACTCGGGCGAGCCGCACAAGTACCCCGAGTACGACCGGCAGATCGAGATGCCCCGCAACCGGTTCGGCGCCGTCACCCTCGAGAACACCAGCAACATCACCCTCACCGGCATGCACATCCGCGACACCGGTTTCATGGGCGTCTACGCCCTGTTCGCCAACGACCACCTGACGGTCGAGAACTCCCTGCTGGAGAACATCGGCGCGGACGGCATCAAGGTCGAGGGCGGCTGGCCCGGCGAGGGCGACCTCACCCACGCCCACACGTTCCGCAACCTCTACATCGACCACGTCGGCGAGCTCGTGCCCGGCGACGCCTCCGGCATCGAGCTCATGGGCACCGGCGACAACCTCGTGGAGCACGTCAACGTCAAGCACTCCGCGCGGTACGGCATCAGCCTCGAGTCCCGCCCCGAGGTCGTCGACGGCGACCAGTACACCGACAACAACACGTTCCGGTACATCCGGATCGACCAGGCGGGACTCGACTCCGGCGACATGGGCGCCTTCTACACCTACGGCGTCGCGAACCAGGAGCCGCACCCCGTGCAGAACACCGTCGACCAGATGGTCATCGGCGACGTCATCCCCGACCCCGCCGGCGCGATGCCCGACAGCGGCACCCGCGGCATCCACATGGACGCGGGCGGCTGCGGCTTCGCCTTCTCCAACATCGAGGTCGGCAAGACCACCGACCAGTCCTACCAGTCCTACCAGTGCAACGAGGTCACCAACGGCAACTGGGAGGACGGGTTCGACCCCTCCCAGATGCAGTACGACCAGATCGGCGTGACCGACGACTTCCCCTTCGAGGTCGAGTAGCGCCCGGGGCCGTGGGGCGCCCCCCCCGGGGCGCGGCCGTGCGCCCCCCCCCACCGCCGCCCCCGCACGACCGCCGCGCACCCCCCCAACCCCACCCGCCCGGCCGTGCGCGGCCGCCCCCGGGCCCCCACGACCAGGACGAGGACCGCGACGAGGGC